>CAYMKI010000033.1:1007-24835 GCA_964390695.1 uncultured bacterium | reverse complement strand
GGCTTGGAAAGGATGCAAAAACATATAATTGCGCGCGAAACGCACAATTTTAGCGCTGTCAGTCAAACCCGACGGGTTTGACTGAACTCTTTGAGCCTCAGTGACTCAAGGACAGGTATGTTAATTTTTTAAAGCGAGAGCGATCCTCAAGGCATCTTCGACCTGACGCATTGTGAATGAATCCAAAGAGGCTATTTTGTCCCCAATTCTTCTTGTGTCTAAAGCCCGAATTTGATCCAATAACACCTTGCATTCTCGGTCTTTGAGGAGAATTTTTGCCTCGAATGGGAATACGGTTTTTAATTTACTTGTTATGGGTGCTGCAATTACACGCATTCCCTTCTTGTTCTGAGAATTATTAGATATAACTAAACAAGGCCTGGTTTTTTGTATTTCAGTTCCAGTGGTTGGATCCAAGTTGATCCAATATATGTCTCCTCTTTTTGGAAAATTATGCATGCTTTTTAGGCTCTTTCATTTTCGAATTACGCAACCAACTCCAGTCTTCATCATCTACAAAATCCTTTATATCACCGGTTGTATCCCAATCGCGTAATGCATCTAAACGGTCCATATCTTGATTGGCTTCCTCATAAGCTGCGTCCAATTCACTCTCCTTCTTACGCTCTTCATCTTCCAAAGCTTTGCGAATAGCAGAGGAAATAAATCTGCTCATTCCTCGCTTATCCACATGAGCCAGCAAATGGGCTTTTAAGTCTTCCGGAATGGAAAAGGTGATATTCTTATGTTTCATCTTTGATCTCCTCAACTCAATTATAATCAATTACGTAATTATGTAATACATAAAATCATGAAAAACTCTATACCCTCCTCAAAACCCCTCTGTGTTCTCACTGAGCTCTGTGATTCAAAAAAACAAACATATTGTACATTTCGACATTGTTTTACTGATGTTTTATCTATTTCTTTTTCGTGAATTTTATTTCCATGTTTTGAGCGCAGCTTTCGCAGCGTGATAGCCGCACATGCCGTGAACGCCACCACCCGGTGGCGTTGATGAAGAGCATAGATACAAACCCTTTATAGGAGTTGCATAAGGTGTTAACATTGCCACTGGCCTCGCAAAATGCTGCCAGAGATCTTGGACGCCGCCATTGATGTCGCCGCCTACATAATTAGGATTATAGTGTTCTAGCTGTAAAGCCGATTTAGTGCTCCTGGCCATGATGCAATCTCTAAATCCGGGAGCGAACCTTTCAATTTGCGCTTCGATATTTTCCGACATATCGATGGTTGAGCCAAAAGGTACGTGGCAATAAGCCCAGGCGGTGTGCTTACCTGGCGGCGCACGCGAAGGGTCAAAGATAGAATGCTGGGCTAGAATGACATAAGGTTTAATAGGGTGTTTATTTTGCCACACTTCATGTTCCGATCTCTCGATCTCTAGTGAAGTACCCCCAATATGAACCGTCCCGGCCGATGCACAGGCTTTGGCCTTCCATGGAATGGAACTATGCAGCGCCCAGTCCATCTTAAACACCCCGGGTCCATAGCGATAAGCCTGTAATTTTTTAATATAGTCAGAGGGTAAGCGATGAGCAGCCATCTGAAGTAATTGTCTAGGTGTTACATCGCAGAAAATCAGCTTGGAGGGCGGCAAGTCTTCCAGGCGATTTATTTTTATACCTGTGCGGATTTCCCCTCCAAAAGATCGAAATATCGAGGAGAGGGCAACCGCTATTTTCTGAGCGCCTCCTTTAGGAAAGGGCCAACCCACTGCATGTCCTAAAGTGCCTAAAATCATAGCAACAGCCGCTGTGGGGGATCGGTTCAGAGGTAGATTAGCATGTGCGGCCAAGCCCGCAAACAAACTCCTAGACTCTTGATCCCTAAAATAGGCTTGAGAAAGCCCCGATGCCGAGCGCAACGCATGTGCTGCAAATTGCAACATCAGCAGCGGGTGTTTTGGAAAATGCCAAGGGGCTAGAATATCTTGCGCTAGTTCCTTCCAGTTATCAACCAAAGGGCTGATAAGAGATTTATAAGCCTCTGCATCTCTCTTTAATTGCCGGCAGGTCATATCTAGAGAGCGCTCCAGCACAACTGCCGTACCATCGTCGAAAGGGTGTGCTAGAGGTGAACGCGGGTGAATCCATTCTACTCCATAAGCCTCAAGCGGCAAATCTGAAAAAAACGGCGAACCCAATACTAAAGGATGAATGGCCGAACAAACATCATGGATGTAACCAGGTAGGGTCAATTCAGCAGAGCGCACCCCTCCGCCGACAACCGTGTCCGCTTCATATATGACCACCGAAAGACCGGCTTTCGCTAAAGTTATGCCAGCGGCCAGTCCGTTAGGCCCGGAGCCGACCACGACGGCATCTAACTCATTCATAAAGATCCTATCTACTTTTGCCACACAACGGCCTCTGCTTCTAAAGGCACTAACGCCTCCGGATGATAAGGAACTATTCTGGGAGTCATCACCTCCATGTTAGCCTTTGCGTTTACTTTCAATTGGTATAAATAACTCCCATTGGCGCTGCGGACAAATTCCATGACCTGGACTGTGGGCGGATTCCCATTAGCAAATAATTCCACTTTGACGTCTTCCGGACGCAAGTTTCCTAGGAGCACTTCAATAGTGAGGATATCGATTTCCATATTAACGGCTTTGAATCGGACTTTTTCCCAATTTTGCTCAATCAACAGCTTCCACTCCACTATTTCTCGAGCAAGAGCAGCTTGATTGGCTGTGCGTTTTAAATACTTTCGGCTAGCCTCCATATAATATTTTTCCGTATATTCGCGCACGGAGCGGTTAGCAGAATACTGCGGGGTCAGCCTTGACATGCTGTTTCTGACTTTAGCTATCCATGCTACAGGGATACCTTCGGCATTGCGGTTGTAAAATTCGGGGACGATCTGCCTTTCCAATATTTCATACAACTGATTAGCTTCTATGGCATCCCACCTTGGGTCTGCAGAATGATCATCAGAATCCCCTAAAGCCCAGCCCACTTCCGGTGTATAAGCCTCAGCCCACCATCCGTCCAGCTCTGACAAGTTGAGCCCGCCATTGACTAAGATCTTCATTCCGCTGGTGCCGCAAGCTTCCCACGGTCTTCTTGGAGTATTCACCCACACATCTGCCCCTTGTACCAGATGTTCTGTCAGATGCATGTCATAATCGCTGAGAAAAATGACATGCGACCGTATTTCTTTGTGGTCGAAGATAAATTGCATCCAACTATGAATCAACTTTTGCCCTTCTTCATCGGCAGGATGGGCTTTACCAGCCAGGATAATCTGCACAGGGTGCTGGATATGGGTCATTATCCTAATCAACCTCTCAGGATCATACAGCAGCAAATTCGGCCTTTTATATGAGGCAAAACGTCTTGCAAATCCTAACGTTAGAGTCTTAGGATTCAAATAAAAGCGCGATCTTTCGATTTCATCTTGGGAACCTCCGCGGGCTTTGAGTTGAAAAACCAATTGGTTTCGCGCAAAATCTATCAAAGCTTGCCTGGATTTCTCTCTCATCTCCCAGATATCTTTGTCGGAGGCATTTTTGATTTTATTCTCCAGCTTTTCCGAGACTTCTAGCCATCGGGTCTTGCCGCAATGCCGCGTCCACAGCTCGTCTGCATCGGGAGAATCCCAACCGGACATATGCACGCCATTGGTCACCGAGCCTATAGGCACCTCTTCCTCAGGCCAGCGGGGAAATAAACCTCTAAATATATGCTTGCTGACCTTTTGGTGGATAGAACTTACGGCATTCACTGCTCCGCTGCCTCGAATAGCCAAGTAAGCCATGTTAAAGAGATCCGTCCTGTCTTGCGGATTTTTCTGGCCCAGCTTCAACAAACTATCAAAAGGGATCTTCAGTTGGGTTTCAGCGTAGGGGCCTAGATAAACCTTTAATAGAGCTGGAGGAAACCTGTCAAATCCTGCAGGTACTGCCGTATGTGTAGTGAATACATTGCCGGATCGGGTGGCCGTAAGGGCTTCTTCGAAGGGCAAACCCGTTTCTTCCATGAACCCCCGCGCCCTTTCTAATATAGCAAAAGCCGCGTGCCCTTCATTTAGATGACATACTTCCGGCTTCAAACCCAGAATTTGCAAAAGCCTCCACCCTCCAATCCCGAGGATCAATTCTTGCTTAAGCCTAAGCTCCTCATTACCGCCATATAATTCACTTGTGATCCCTCTGTGTGCGGGAAAGTTTGCTGGATCATTGCTGTCGAGCAAATACAGCCTTACCCCGCCGATCTTCACTTCCCAGGCTCTCAACCATAAAGACCAACCCGGAAGATGAATATTCAGCCTCAACCACTCTCCGTTAGCATGGCGCAGAGGGGCTATGGGCAGCTGTCCGGGATCGTTATAAGGGTAAAAGGCCTGTTGGTTGCCATTTTTGTCTATGATTTGACGAAAATAACCCTGAGAATAGAGCAAACCTACTCCGATGACAGGCACGCCAAGATCGCTCGCGGCCTTCAACTGATCTCCAGCCACATTTCCAAGGCCTCCAGAATATATCGGCAACGCTTCGCTCAGCATAAATTCCATGCTAAAATAGGCTATACGTATTTGCTGGCCCGGATATTTTTGCTGAAACCAAGAGACCTTTTTTTCTCGGTCCTGCTTTTGCGAAAGCAATGCACCCAAGCGTTGCTTGAAAAGCGGATCAGACAAACATAGCGCCAACTTTTCTTTGGATATCGTTTGTAAGATAACCCAAGGATTGTGCGTTGCATTCCATAAATCCGCATTCAGTTGCTCCCAAATCTTGTCTGTGCTGTGGTTCCAGGTCCAATGCAGATCCAGGGCCAGCTCTTTTAGGGCGCTATAATCTTCATTCATTTTAGCCTCGAATTAAGCAGGATTGACTTGAATAACTAAGGGAGCCGCTCGATAGTATTTGTCGCCGACTTTGACTTGAATCGGCGGCAAGGTATATACCCCCTTAGCTTTTCCATCTAGAGTGAATTTATAGATACTCACCACAAAGCTTCCGTAATCCGTCATGGGAACGGACTGCACAAATTCTACTTTCAAGGGTTTGTCCCCAAGGCTGAAGCTGCTGGGATCCACCTTATTATCTTCTGTATGCGTGATCATGATGGTACCTTGAATGGGTACCCCAGGCAATAGCGTCTGGTATTCATCCAGATCGGACGTCACTTGCACATCTCCCTCACCGTAGATGAGAATATTATTGACCTGCGATTGAGCAGACGCCGAGAACGCAAATATGCATAACAACACTGTGATAATTTTAATCATGTCCTACCTATGGGTTATTTGGATTTTTTACCATAATCGCTGGGCAAAGCCAATACTTGTTTTGATTGCAACAGTTGCTGCTGTAAGAGGTTATAAGGAACGTCTTGTACAGGCACCTTCAAATCCAATGCCAGGCAAGCTGCCGTGGCCGCTGATTCCCCTAGAATCATAAACTGCGGTTCCATGCGGATCGACCCATAGGCTGCATGGCTGGCGGACAGACAGACCGGCACCAATAAATTTTTACACTCAGATCTTTTAGGTACGATAGCTTGGTAGCTGATGGGAAACGGTTTGGGAATCTTGACATACAACCCCCCTTCTGTCAGCAACTTCCCGTCTGCATTCACACAGTATTTAGTGTAGTGTGAATCCATACAATATGTCGCCAATCCAACGCTATCGCAGACGGTTTCCTTGCCCAGGGCCGTGTGCTCGTTTATCACCACATGCGACACCATCCGCCTGGCCTCCCGCACGTAGAGCATATAAGGCCAATGGTTGTTGTCCTGAAACTCGTCCTTTGGCAAGCCCCATACCCCAAAATAATCGCGTAACTCCTGCGGCACGCGCGGATGATTTTGCAGTGTCCATAGCAAGCCCCTCTGCCAGGATTCGTGCTGTCTCGCTATTTCCTCTCTCTCTTCGTACGAGGCAGACACCCAATCCCAATTCATTCCAATGTAATCCGTAGAGATGGGACCCGAATTGTTAGAATCCGTTTTGCAATTTGGCAAACGATCTAGCTTAAAAAATTTTTCTTTTGGATATCCTGATTCTACCGCCCTTAAGACCAGTTCATAATTAGCTTCATCGTAATCGTTGGGCATAGGAATGCTTATTCTATTGTCCGGATGATCCGTCAAACACATGCGAAAACCATAAGCTTGCAGTAGAGTGTCTTCTTTGCCCTGTTTGCCATCCATGGGGAATACCCTTGGCAATAAGCCGCTAGAAGGATCATTTTGAATGTTAAAAGGATCGATTTTGAGTAGAGGTGAGGTAGGCGAAATGTTGTATTGGACTCCATTATATTTTTCATTATATTCAGCATTAGATTCCCGACCTACCACAAACGATACAGCCGCCGCAGCCATCAGATCCCCTTCATAGGAAGCATCTATAAAAACCCTGCCTCGAATCTGCAGCCCCGACTCAAGAAGAAGGGAAACAATCTGCTCTCCTTTCTTTATCACACCTTGGGCGCGATTTATTCTCTGCTTCATTAAAACGACAATATCGAGCTCTTGGATCATTTTACAGAATGTCATTTCTGCGACATGCGGCTCCACCGTCCACATGACTTGATCTGCGGAATTATAAGGGCCATGTTGATCGGGGATGTCATGCTTTGGCTCCCAGACCCAATTGGAATTCTTTTGATAATGAAACCATACCCTATGAAAATATTCACGAGTGAGCCCCCCTATCAAGCGCGGCTTATTGGCATCTACAAATCCTAAGCCGCTACTGGTCATTCCGCCCAAATGTTTGGAAGGCTCGATCAATATCACAGATTTACCCATCCTAGCTGCCTGCACAGCGGCCATCACTCCTCCTGAACTGCCTCCATATACTACCACATCATAAACACCTGGAGGATGTTGGTACTTAGACTGAATGGAAAACACCCCTTGCGGAAAAATAAAGATAATAACCAGTAAAAACACCAACATGTAATCCTCTACCTTCAACGTTAAATAGATAAAAATATCGATATCATTTTAATAAAATTATTTCTATATATTAAATCAGAACTTGATAACCTACTGAATCATATAATAAAGGTAACTATTCAGCACTGCATAAAGTGCCTAACTAGTTGAACCACAGAGCTCACAGAGCACATAGAGAAAAAAAACGGCTCATCGCGAAAATGAGTACAAGACAGAGAGAAAAGGCTAAAAGATCGATATCTATAATATTCCTACAAGTACAACACCGATGACCCTTTGTTATATCTCTCTGTGGGCTCTGGGGTAGTTTTAAAATATTTCATGAGAGATAGTGAATAGTCACTAATAAAGAAGGATTTATGACAAAAAAGCCATACAATATCATTATCCAGCCTTCGCATGCTGAAGAGATAACTAACACCCTCTTTTCAACTCAAGCTGTGAGCTTTCTGATTGAACTTCAAAGCGAATTTCAACACGACATCCAATCTCTTCTCAAACTAAGGCATGAGCGACAACAAAAGCTGAATGCAGGCGCTTTACCCTGTTTTTTAGACGAGACAGCATCCATCCGGCAAGACACATCGTGGCATACTCAAGCCCCTCCTCATGATCTGAGCAAAAGACACGTGGAAATCACAGGACCGGTAGAAAAAAAAATGATGATCAATGCTTTAAATTCCGGCGCCGATGTTTTCATGGCGGATTTTGAAGACTCCCTTTCCCCCACCTGGCCTAATGTGACTCAAGGGCAAATGAACCTCATAGAGGCCGTGAAAAGGACGCTCAAGTATACTAGCCCCGAGGGAAAAGAATATACCTTAAATGATAAAATAGCCACGTTAGTGGTCAGGCCGAGAGGATGGCATCTGCCAGAAAAACACGTGCTCATCGACGGAAACCCCATGTCAGCGGCTCTCTTTGATTTTGGACTGTATATCTTTCACAACATCAAGACATTATTAAACAATGGCACGGGGCCTTATTTTTATTTGCCCAAGTTAGAAAACCACCTGGAAGCTAGACTTTGGAATAAGGTGTTTGTCTGGACGCAGCATCAATTAGACCTTCCTATCGGCACAATCAAAGCCACCGTGCTGATTGAAACCATTCTCGCCGCCTTTGAAATGGAAGAGATCCTATACGAACTCCGCGAACACTGTGTAGGACTGAACGCAGGCAGATGGGACTATCTTTTCAGTATCATCAAAAAATTTCAACATCATGCAGAAGTGCTGCTGCCAGACCGCGGCCAGCTGACCATGACCGTACCATTCATGAAAGCCTACGCCGAACTATTAGTGCACATCTGCCATAAACGCCACGCCCACGCTATGGGCGGCATGGCAGCCTACATCCCCAGCCGTAAAGATAAAGAGATCAACGATTTAGCCTTAAAAAAAGTACGTGAAGACAAAGAAAGAGAGGCCAATCAAGGCTTCGACGGCACCTGGGTGGCTCACCCGGACCTCGTGCCTATCGCCAATGAAGCTTTCCAACGTGGCCTAAATAACAAGCCTCATCAAAAACATAATCTAAGATCAGATATCCATCCCAGCGCAGAAGCTTTGCTTAATTTTCACATCCCAGGATCCTCCATCACCGAACCGGGTGTCCGCCAAAACATCAACGTATCTTTGCTCTATATCGAATCCTGGCTGAGCGGCACCGGAGCCGCTGCTCTATATAATCTAATGGAAGACGCCGCCACGGCGGAAATTTCCAGGGCTCAGCTATGGCAGTGGCTGCATCACAGGCCCGGTATCACTATCGGCTCGAACTCTTTTAATCCAGAGTATTTTACTAGCTTATCCCAACAAGAATATGCCCACATATCAGCCACAAAACCATTAAAAAACCTTGACAAAGCCCTGTTATTGCTGCAAAAACTGGTAGTATCGCCCACTTTTGAAGACTTTTTAACCTTGCCCGCTTATGAACTGATCCTTTAAGGAGCCCTATATGCAAAAATACAAAACCCAAGCCGAATTAAAGCATGATTGGTCCACCTCGCCTCGATGGAAAAACATCTTACGCCCCTACCCTCCTGAAACCGTCTGCAAGCTGCAAGGATCGTTGCGCATCGAACACACACTGGCTACACTTTGCGCAAATAAGCTGTACAAGTTGCTGGAAACTAAACCCTTCCTGAGAGCCCTAGGCGCCATGACGGGAAATCAGGCTGTACAGCAAATACAAGCCGGCCTTCAAGTCATCTATGCCAGCGGCTGGCAGGTGGCCGCAGATGCCAATGACGCCTATCACACCTATCCCGATCAGAGCTTATATCCCGTCATGAGCATGCCCCACCTGATCAAACGCATTCACAACGCCTTAAAACGCGCCGATCATATTCAACATATGCAAGGACAAAACAGTATCGATTATTTCGCCCCTGTCATTGCCGATGCCGAAGCGGGATTTGGAGGTCCTTTAAATACTTTCGAATTGGTTATCTCCATGATTGAAGCCGGAGCCGCTGGCATACACCTGGAAGATCAACTCTCGTCTCTGAAAAAATGCGGCCATTTGGGGGGGAAAGTCCTCGAGCCGGTGCATATCTTCATCGAAAAATTGGTCACGGCACGCCTTGCATCCGATGTGCTCGATGTGCCCACCCTGCTCATTGCGCGAACAGATGCAGAATCGGCTTCATTTATCAGAGGCGATTCTAACCAAGTCGACCAAAGCTATCTCACCGGCCATCGTTCGCACGAAGGGTATTTTGAAATCAAAAATGGCATCGATTATGCCGTGGCCAGAAGCCTGGCTTTTGCACCTTATGCCGACATGCTGTGGTGTGAAACCTCCAAACCCGATTTGGGACAGGCGCGAGAATTTGCGCAAGGTATCCATGAAAAATACCCTGGGAAATGGCTAGCCTATAATTGTTCTCCCTCGTTCAACTGGAAAAAGCATCTCGACGATCACGCCGTGCTGACCTTTCAAGATAAGCTAGCCGAAATGGGCTATAAATTTCAGTTTGTAACGTTAGCTGGATTCCACACCCTGAATGCCAGCATGTTTGAGCTGGCGCACGCCTACCGCACAGAAGGCATGAAGGCCTACACCAAAGTTCAGGAGAAAGAAGCGGAACTGGAAAGCCTCTATGGCTACAAAGCCTTGAAACATCAATCTTTTGTAGGCGCCGGCTACTTTGACGAGCTATTGACCACGATTACAGAGGGAAAAACCTCTGTCAGTTCGATGAAAGGATCCACCGAAGAACAGCAATTTCACTGAATGTTGAAAAGCCCTCTTCCAAAAAAAAGCCTTTAACAAGTAATTTTAAGCTAGTGAACCACTGAGCAAAGTGAGAACACAGAGTAAATTTGAAGAGGGAAGAGCGTTATGAAAAAATCACGTAATTCTTCTCATCCAAATTATTCTCCTTGATTTGACGATAGTGGACGTTGACAGCAACTGTCTCGTTCTGTGAAGTACTCATTTGCTCCAGACCCTTTGTGATATACCTCTGTATCCTCTGTAGGCTCTGTCCTTTTTAATTTATTGTTTTATAAGGTGTGAATGAGCGCCCGGAACCGGGCGCTCGGAAGTCAATTTTAGTCTTCACAATCATAATGTTTGTCTATTCTGTGGATCAGAATAGAAGCAGAAACGTCATTGCCAAAATTAGGATCATCATGTCCTGCCTGTGCAGACAGGGTAAGATCATTTTCGCAGTGGTTTCTCAAAGACAATAGTGAGTTATAGTCGTTTACAACAACAATCACCTGGCCTGAAATTTGGGATTCGGAATCATATGGAACAGGAGTGTCTTCATTTCCCAATGCCTGGTTGTAAACTGTGGTGACAAAATCACTGGAGTAAGCGTTGCCTGTAGCATACACACTTCCACACACCTGACAGTCATTCAGGTATAAGGCAAATTGCGCATCGCCATCATCTGTTTCAGGGTATGAATTTACCTCGACTGTAACCGAATAGGTCACCAGATAGGTACCGGGATGCTTGATCAGTATCGTGGAAGAATCATCCGGATTCACACAAATACCTTCACTGTGGATTTGTTGAACACCATTGATCGGACCATCCCAATCCACCGCATCACCGGAATCTAGATCTTCAATCGTTTCTGTTAAAAACACATATCCCCATCTTGGATCTGAAGCTTCTGCCGGCTGTATAATGAAAGCAGAAGCTGCAAGAAATAAAGAAGCTAACATCTTTTTCATCGCGATTTGTCCTTGTTAAAATTTTCAATTCTAATCTTCATCAATTTTATCTATTCTTTGAATAGCTATAGATGCCATGACGTTGTGACCCCAACATTCTATGTCATCCCTTCCGGCGATTACCGATAAATATAATAAACTCTCTCAATACTTCCTAGGCAAGAGCACAGAATAATTGTCGCACACAAGGTGAAAATGAGCGCCCGGAGCCGGGCGCTCGGAAGTCAATTTTAGTCTTCGCAATTATAATGCTTGTCAATTCTGTGGATCAGAATAGAAGCGGAAACGTTATTGCCAAAATTAGGATCATCATGTCCAGCCTGTGCTGACAAGGTGAGATCGTTTTCGCAATGGTTTTTCAAAGACAGTAAGGAATTGTAGTCGTTGACGACGACAATCGCCTGACCTGAAATTTGAGATTCAGCATCATATGTAAGAAGTGGATCATTATTTAATGCACCGTTAAATACATCGCTGATAAATCCGCTGGAGAAAGCATTGCCGGTAGCATACACACTTCCATATACCGGGCAGTCATTCAGGTATAAGGCAAATTGCGCATCGCCATCATCCGAATGGCTACATAACACCTCGACTGTAACCGAATAGGTCACCAAATAGGTGCCGGGATGCTTGATCAGTATGGTGCATGAATCATCGGGATTGACGCAAATGCCTTCGCTGTGGATTTGTTGAACGCCGTTGATCGGACCATCCCAATCCACCGCATAACCGGAATCTTGTTCTACTGTTTCTGTTAAAAACACATATCCCCATCTGGGATCGGAAGCATCTACCGGCTGTATAAAGAAAGCGGAAGCTGCAAGAAATAACGAAGCTAACATCTTTTTCATTGTAATTTCTCCTGGTTAAAACTTTAAATTCTAATCTTCATCAATTTTATCTATTCTTTGAATAGCTATAGAAGCGGAAACGTTATGGCCCCAACATTCTGAGTCATCAGTTCCGGCAGTTGCCGACAATCCCAATAAATTCTCACAATAGTTTCTAAGAGAAATTTGAGAATAGTGATCGCGTACTCTGATAATAGCTTGACCATTGCATTGGGTTTGAGCATCATACGGACCACCGGAGACTTCGGGATAAAATACAGACGTGATGAACTCACAACCAAAGGCGTTGCCTACACCATAGACGCTGCCGGGGACTAAGGTTTCATTCAAGAACAAGGCAAATTGCGCATCGCCCTGATCGCTATCATAGGCAGTTTCAAGCACTTCAACTGTAGTCGAATAGGTAACGAGATAAATCCCGGGATGCTTGATGACGATAGTCGATGGGTCTTCGCAATTAAAATAGACACCTTCGCTAAAAGTGCCTTGATCACCATTCCAGGTGACGGGTTCGTTACTGGCCAAACATTGCCAATCAGTGATATAGGCATAGCCCCACCTCGGGTCTGATGCTTCGGCGGTGTGAAAACACAGTGACGCCATTGCCACTAGTGCTGTTGCTAACATTTTTCTCATGGCAATTCCCTCCTTTTGAGTTTGAATTGAAATGTATTTATAAAAATGCCCCTTATCCTCATCTCTGTCAATAAAAATTTTTATATTTACGCGTGCAAAAAAATTCTCGTTGGACGTATAAAAACAAGTTCAGGAGTCGATTCATGAAAGCATTGCCCGGACATTTCATCCAAGGTGAATGGAGAGCAGGTACGGGATCTCCTATATATTCAATCAATCCCGCTACGGGAGAACAAGTTTTTGAAACTTATAGCGCCACGAAGGCAGATGTCCACGACGCCTATTGCGCCGCCAAAGCTGCCTATGGAATTTGGAAAGAGACGCCGCTTTCCGAGAGAATCGACACCCTAAAGGCCTTCGCCCAAATCTTAGACAACCGCCAAACTTCCCTGGCCCAGGCTATCTCGCTCGAAACCGGAAAGCCTTTCTGGGAATCGCACCAAGAAGTTAAATCCATGATAGGCAAGGTAGCTATATCAATTGATGCCTATGCAATACGCTGCGCACAAAGAGAAAGCGAGTTGCCGCAAGGCAAATCGCTCACACGGCACAAACCTCACGGCATCGCCGCCATCCTCGGCCCCTTTAATCTGCCGGGACACTTGCCCAATGGGCATATTGTCCCCGCTCTCTTGGCGGGCAATACGGTGATTTTCAAGCCCAGCGAATATACCCCCTTAACGGGCAGCTTGATGGCCCAGTGCTGGGAGATGGCCAAGCTCCCCGCAGGAGTGTTCAATTTAATTCAAGGAGGCAAAGAGACCGGTGAAGCTGTCGTTGCACATCCTGAATTGAATAGCCTCTTTCTCACAGGAAGTTGGGCTACGGGTAAAAAGCTGCTGGAGCAATTTAGCGCTCGTCCCGAAATTCTCTTGGCCTTGGAAATGGGAGGCAACAATCCTCTTGTCGTGAGCCAGGTGGCCAACCTCCAGGCAGCGGCTTACCTAACCGTGCAATCGGCCTTTTTGACTGCCGGGCAGCGCTGCACCTGCGCCCGCAGGCTGATCCTTATCGACACCCCCGCTACCGACAACTATCTAACAGCCTTGCTTAAGATGATTCAATCCATCCGTATCGGGCCTTTCACCCAGATTCCCGAGCCTTTTATGGGGCCTGTGATCAGCAACGCCAGCGCCGAGCATATCCTCAACAAACAGTCACAACTCGAAAAGTTGGGAGGCAGGCCTTTGCTCAGATGCGAAAGCCTGAAAGCGAATACCGGTTTCATATCTCCAGGGGTGATGGATGTCTCCGAGGTTGCCTCCCTGCCCGATGAAGAGATTTTTGGTCCTTTACTCCAAATACGGCGAGTGAAAAACCTTGAAGAGGCCATAGCCGAAGCAAACGACACGCAGTACGGACTTTCTGCCGGCATTCTCTGCGACAAACCGCAAGAATATCAGGCTTTTCTCCAAAACATAGAAGCGGGGGTCGTGAACTGGAACACTCCCTTGACCGGAGCTAGCAGCTCTGCGCCTTTTGGAGGGATAAAAAAAAGCGGCAACCATCGGCCCAGCGCATTTTACGCTGCAGACTACTGCAGCTATCCGGTCGCTTCCATAGAATCCACAGAACTTAAAATGCCGAACTCATCGCCCATCGGGTTTAATTTGGAGAAGCCATGAATGAGGCCTTCGAAGTCAACTTTGAGGGGCTGGTAGGACCCACGCACAATTACAGCGGATTATCCTATGGCAACATCGCCTCTATGCAAAACCAGGCTTCGATCTCCAACCCGAAAAAAGCCGCACTGCAGGGATTGGAAAAGATGCAGTTCCTTTCATCTTTGGGTATCAAGCAAGCTATCCTGCCGCCGCACGAGAGGCCGCATCTGCCTACGCTCATGGCCTTAGGATATGCAGGATCGGAAGCTTATGTTTTAGAGTCGGCATTCAGTCAGGATCCTGAAATTTTTTACAACTGCTCTTCTGCCTCCGCCATGTGGACAGCCAATGCAGCTACGTGCACCCCTTCTATAGACAGCGTTGATAATCGCGCTCATTTTACCGCGGCTAACCTGGTGTCCAAATTCCACCGCAGCCTAGAGTCCTCGTTTACGCATGAGATCCTCAAGCAGATTTTTTCAGATTCGGTATTTTTTCGTCATCACAGCCCCTTGCCGGCATCGCCAGACTTTAGCGATGAGGGGGCCGCCAATCACACACGCCTTTGCCTGGATTATGCTCAGCCAGGAATTCATCTGTTTGTCTATGGCAGGCATGCCTGGAAACCTAATACTCATAAACCCAAAAATTTTCCTGCCAGACAGACCCTGGAAGCCTCCCAATCGATAGCCAGGCTGCATAGGCTTTTTCCCGATAGAGTCGTCTTTGCCCAGCAAAATCCCCATGCCATCGATGCAGGCGTATTTCACAACGATGTGGCCTCGGTCGGAAATAAAAATGTATTTCTATACCATGAAGAAGCCTTTGTCGACACTCCAAAAACCATCGAGGATTTGCAGCTAAAAATGCAAAGCCTCTGCAAGAGCGAGCTTATTCCCATAGAAGTCCGCGCCGCTGATGTCTCTCTTCAAGAAGCCGTGCATTCATATCTTTTCAATTCCCAGCTTGTGTCATTAGATTCGGCATCCATGGCCTTGATCGCCCCTTCGGAGTGTGAACAGCTTCCCGCAGTGAAACACACCCTAGAAAATATCCTCGCAGACTCCCGCAATCCCATACGTGAGGTGCACTATTTCAACCTGCATGAAAGCATGCGAAATGGCGGAGGACCCGCCTGCCTGCGCTTACGCATCGTCCTAACTAAAGAAGAACTTCAGGAGACTCATCCGGGGATTTTTTTAACCGATAAACTTTACCGTGAACTCAAAGCGTGGATTGAACTCCATTACCGAGACCAGCTGCATCCCAAAAACCTCGCTGATCCTATTTTGTGGACGGAAATCAAAGAGGCTTTAAATGAGTTAACGCAAATACTCAAATTAGGACCTATCTACCCCTTTCAAAAGACATGAATATGCATTCACTACTTCCGGAAATAGCCGAAGCGATACAAGGAGAAGTCCGCAGCGACATCATCACCCGCAAAGCCTACAGCGTGGACGCTTCCATCTATGAAATCGAACCCATAGGCATCGTGCTACCCAAATGCTCTGAAGATATCTTGCGGACAATAAAACTTGCTGCAGCACATAACGTACCTGTAATAGCCCGGGGGGCCGCCACAGGAATAACCGGAGGCTGTCTGGGAAAAGGACTCATCATCGACACCTCCAAATTCCTGCATCAAATCCTGGAAATAAACTATGAGCAAGAATATGCCATCTGTCAGCCAGGGGTCGTTCAAGATCAACTAAACGCAGCCCTCTCTGCGCAAGGGTACCGTTTAGGCCCCGACACTTCCACCGGCAACCGCGCTACTCTAGGGGGTATGCTGGCCAATAACTCCGCCGGAGCGCGTTCGCTAAAGTACGGAAAAATGGTCGACCACGTCCTCGAAGTGGAGCTTGCCCTCTCTTCCGGCGAAATGATCCGACTGCAGGCTTTAGATCAAAGCACATTAGCCGATAAATTATCGCTAAAAAATTCCGAGGGGCATATCTACCGTGAAGTTATGGCCATCAAAGACCAGTATGCCCCTTTCATCGAAAAGCATTTCCCCAAAATTCCCCGAAGGGTATCGGGATACAACCTCGATGAACTTCTTAAAGATCAGCCTTTGAACCTCAGCAAACTAGTTGCTGGATCTGAAGGAACTCTCGGCATCGCCACGCAAATCAAGACGCGCATTAGCGCCAGACCTAAGGCCGTAAGCTTATGCATCATACATTTCACCGACTTATTGGAGTCCATGCATGCTATCGAAGCTATCTCCGAGACACAGCCTATGGCTTTAGAGATGATCGACCAGTTCATTCTAGACAGCGCAAAAAAATCACCTTCCTTGCGACATAAACTTTCCTGGCTGCAGCAGCATCCGGCATACCTGTTCATCGCCGAATACGAAGGCGCTTCCCCCGAAGAAGCGCTTTCCAAAGCTCGTCATCTGCAGCAGCTGTGCAGTCGCACACGAATAGGATATGCTTGCACGGTACTTAATGACCCTCAAGAGATTGCCCATGTGTGGGAAGTGCGCAAAGCCGGTCTGGGCCTTCTTCTATCCAAACGCACCTACAGCCGCGCCATAGCCTTTATCGAAGACCTGACACTCCCGCCCCAGAAGCTGCCGGATTTCATGCAGAAATTTTTAGCTTACCTGCACCAACAAGGCAAACAGGCAGGCATCTATGGTCATGTGGGCTCGGGCTGCATGCATATCCGACCTTATATGAACTTAAGAAAAGAACACGATATCCATCTCATGCAGCAAATGATGCTGGATGTCAGCGATATGATCAAGGAAGTCGGTGGAGCGCTAAGCGGTGAACACGGCGACGGCCTCATCCGCTCGTGGCTCAACAAGAAGATGTTTGGAGAGGATATCTACCAAGCATTCACCAGATTGAAAAATGCCTTCGACCCTTCCAACTTAATGAATCCGAATAAAATCGTGGAAGGACCCTCTCCGGTGGAGAATTTACGACCCTCAAAGGGTCATCCGGTGTCTATCCCCACGTTTCTAGACTTCAGCCCTGAAGGAGGTTTTGATTTATCCGCAGACCTATGCAACGGCAACGGATCGTGCAGAAAGAAAGAAGGGATCATGTGCCCCTCCTTTCAAGCGACCAACGACGAATTACATACTACGCGCGCACGCGCTCAAGCCCTTCGCTCTATTGTGAATGGGAAGCTTCCCCTGGCATCGATTGCCAGCGCGGAAGTCCTTGAGGTTCTGGACCTATGCCTAGAATGTAAAGGGTGTAAAACGGAATGTCCCTCCCAGGTCGACATGGCAAAAATGAAGTCGGAGATCCTTTTTCAGCATCAAGAAATCCATGGATATTCTTGGCGGAACTACCTGTTCGCCCACGTGCCCAACTTCAATAAAATTGGCTCTTTCTTTCCGTTCCTTTACAACAAAATCTCGCAATCATCACTATCACAATATTTGCGAGACAAAGTCGGAATTTCCACTCAAAGACCTCTCCCGGCCCTTGCATCCTCCACCTTTTCAAAGATCTTTAAATCGTATAAACAACAAGGCGCTTTGGATAAAACCGCTGTCTTATTCATAGATACCTTCACAGAATTCCACGCCCCGCATATAGGACTTTCAGCTCTTAAAGTCCTAAATAAAATGGGATATAAAGTGGTGCATATTCCATGGTCCTGTTGCGGACGCCCTTTGATCTCCAAAGGGTTCCTCAAAGAAGCGCGCAAAAAAGCCAACGCTCTGATCCATAGACTCTCTCCCTATGCAGAACAAAACATTCCCATCATAGGCTTGGAACCGAGCTGCATCATGACCATTCGAGATGACTTTCTCAGCCTGGTAGAACTAAATAAAGACCTGCGCCTTAAGATACAAAAAATCGCTGCTGCCAGCACCACCTTTGATGAATTCATAGCCGACCATTTGGACCTCCTCTCTCCGCATTTCCTTCCGGCATGCGTTCCCCCAAAGCAAATCCTGCTGCACGTCCACTGCCACCAAAAAGCCCTGGTGGGCTGTCAAGCTGCACTCAAGGTGCTGCAAGCTATCCCCGGCTGCCATATCACTGAGATCAAATCGGGCTGCTGCGGCATGGCTGGATCTTTCGGCTATGAAAAAGAGCATGTGAACTTATCGACTGCCATCGCCAATTTAAAACTTATTCCGGCTATCCAAAACAACCCCGATTCTATTGTAGTAGCTAACGGGATCTCATGCCGCTCTCAAATCTCTCACCTGACTGAAGCAGTTCCCCTTCATATTGCTGAATGTCTGGCGAATAATACGGGTTTATAATAAAATCGAATTAATGATAATGATTTAGTAAATTATGTTAGATGTAGGAACTCAAATACTCAACGCCATTGGCGAATACTTCATTTTGATCCTGAGTGTTATCTGGGTAACGCTTCGCCGTCCTCCCGCCTGGGAACTGATCCGTGATCAAATGTATGATATTGGTGTCTTATCCCTCCCGGTGGTTGCCATCACAGGCTTTTCTACCGGCATGGTATTATCCGCGCAGTCCTACTTCCAACTTTCCGATAAAGGCTTGGTCAGCGCCACCGGCCTAATGGTCACGAAGGCAATGCTGGTCGAATTAGGCCCAGTGCTTACCGCCTTCATGGTCACCGGACGCGTCGGCGCAGCCATGTGTGCGCAGCTGGGCTCAATGCGCGTCACGGAACAAATAGACGCTCTTAGATCCATGGCTGTCAATCCCTTGAGATATCTAGTGGCACCGCGCTTTATTGCCGGCACCTTGATGATGCCGCTTTTGACGGCATTCAGTTCTCTAATGGGCATCATGGGCGGATATGCTGTTGCCGTAGGTTACTATGGCATGCCCTCCAATTCCTTCATTGACCCTTTGCCTATTCACGTGACCACCTTCGACGTCGTCAGCGGACTGATCAAATCCGTAGCCTTCGGCATCATCATCGTCACGATCTCCTGCTATAAAGGCATGACCACGCGCGGAGGGGCTGCAGGGGTGGGAAGATCTACCACCAACAGCGTCGTCATCTGCTACTCCATCATCCTGATCAGCAATTTCTTCATCACGGTCGTCTTGAATAACTCCTATGACTACATCCAAGAATTTTTCAATAGGTGGGTATGACAGCAGAACCTAACAAACAGACCGAAAGAAAAATAACCATTCGCGCTTGCGATGTCTACAAAAGCTACGGCAAGCTTAATGTTCTGTCAGGACTCAACCTTGAAGTCATGCAAGGCGAAACTGTCGTCATACTGGGCCGTTCAGGTGTAGGCAAAAGCGTCCTTCTGCGCCAGCTCCTAGGCATCGAGTCGCCCGATAAGGGTTACATCGAAATCAACGGCTTGCGCATTTCCCACATGAGCCAAGCTAAAAAATTCGAAGCTGTCAAAAGCATGGGCATGCTGTTTCAAGGCTCCGCCTTATTTGACTCTCTCACTGTAGGAGAAAATGTAGCCTTTTATCTGAGGCAGCACGACGAAAAATTATCCGAGGAAGAAATCGAAGAACGCGTAGCAGAATCCCTGAAGATGGTCAATCTCGACGGTGTACAGTCCAAAATGCCTTCCGACCTATCAGGAGGTATGCGAAAACGAGCGGCTCTTGCGCGCCTGATCGTATACCGTCCAAACATATTGCTCTACGATGAGCCCACCACTGGCCTAGACCCCATTACTGCAGGGCAAATCAACGAGCTCATCAACAAAACCCAAAGGGAACTGCAAGCAACCAGCATTGTAGTTACCCACGACGTAAGATCGGCCTTGGAAGTAGGAGACAGGCTAGCCTTTCACAATGAAGGGAAAATCACCTATATTGCTCCGAAAGCCGAGTTTCTGAAGATAGAAGACCCCTCCTTGCGTCATTTTTTTGAAAATGCCATCATGACCCCCGAATTCGTAGATCATATCTTGAAAAAAGGAATTTCACATGCCTGATCAAGTGAAAAATATTCTCATTGGCGTCTTTGTCGTCGCAGCTTGCGCCATCATATTATTTTTAATACTATTTTTACATCCTTCAGTAGGAGACCAAGGCCGCTTGCTGAGAGCTCGTTTCGCCGACATCGATAAGATCTCCGTAGGCACCCGCGTAAATTTTGCAGGCAAGCCCGTGGGCGAAGTGATCGATATCCGCGAACTGCCGGATATTGACGTAGAACGCATTTCTATCAATGGATATGTCTACGTGTATGAACTGACCCTGCGAGTGGATACCGGGGTAAATGTATTTAATACCGACACCATCTCTTCGCGCACATCCGGACTGTTGGGCGAAAAATCCATAGCCATCACTCCCGTCGCTGCCAAACCGGGCGAAACCATCTATCTTGTCAACGAGGATATCCTCTACGCCACCGAAACGGGCAGCGTAGAAGACACGCTCAAAGAATTTAAAAATCTGTCTTCAAAGTTTGAAACCACCCTGGACAATCTGAATTCGGCATTGGCCACACTGCAAGAAGAAAAATTCTGGACCCACATGAGCGGCATAGCGAACAACCTCAATGATATCACCGCCTCCCTCAACAAACCGAAAGACTGGTCTGAGATCCTGGCAAATCTCCACGAGGTCACCCAAAACGCCAAGGCTTCATGGCCCAAGGTAGACCAAGTTCTCAACAGCTTGTCCACCGCCTCCAGTGACATTAAAGCCATTTTTGAAGATGTAAACCACGGCAAAGGAACCGTAGGCAAATTAATCAAACAAGATGACCTCTACCTGCGCTTAACGGCTCTACTAAGCAAAGCCGATACCACCATGAATGACATCAACCACTATGGCGTCCTGTTCCATCTGGACAAAAACTGGCAGCGTCTGCGGGCTAGACGCATGAATTTATTGCAAAAACTCTCCACACCTCAAGAATTCCACAATTACTTCAACGATGAGCTGGACCAGATACAAACATCCCTCTCGCGCGTCTCGATGGTTTTATCTAAAACAAATTGGCAGCCCCCCTATTGCTGCAATGATTTACTGGAAGATCCAGAGTATGTGAAAGTCTTCGCGGAACTCATGCGGCGGGTCAGCGCTCTGGAAGAGGAAGTGCGCCTCTACAACACCCAAGTGGTCGATGTGGCCGACACGAAAACGGAATTGATATTAAATGACAAGTGTTGTAGATAATAACCTTAAAAGCCAGGAGCTGCCATGTCATCGCAACCGTACACACAGATTCAAAAAGGCACCTTTCTTATTGCTATGCCGGATATTGAAACGGGCCTGTTCTTCAGGGCGGTGATATTAATCTGCGAACATAATCAAAACGGCTCTTTTGGCATCGTCATTAACAAAAGCCTCGATTTGGAAATGCCGGAGGAAATCATCAACTTCTCCCAAATGGCAAATCCTCACATAGGCGTCCGAGCCGGAGGACCTGTCCAAACGAATCAAATGATGCTGATTCACACCTCCAGCGAAATACCGCAGCAGACGCTTAAAATCTGCGACGGCGTGTATTTGGGAGGAGACCTCCAATTTCTGCAGGACGCCATTTCGAACGAAAATGGGCCTCCTATCCACTTATGTTTTGGGTATGCAGGCTGGGGCGCCGGGCAGCTGGAACGGGAGTTTTTGGATGGCAGCTGGCTGCTCTACCCCGCCACGCAGCGCTATATCTTTCACGTCCCTCCGGAAAAATTGTGGCCGCTGCTCTTAAAAGAAATGGGTGGACGCTTTGCCTCCTTATCTATGATCCCAGAAGACCTTAGCGTGAACTAAATGAGTCTCTTTTTCTTCCTAAGAAGTTAATTTCATAACTCTTGGGCCTTTTCTTCGGTTAAATACAATTCCACATTGCTGTAGTATGGCATATCGCTTGTCACCCGTTCAAAACCCAGTTTATCTTTGTAATAATCCACAGCAGAATCCAAAGATTGAAGATACACTTCCCCCCGACTGCCAAATGGCTTCCCCATCTCGCTGCATAACTTCACAATAGAACGGCCAGCGCCTTTGACTTTATAAGGCTCCGTTGCTGTTAAGGTGGAATCAATATTCCAGTAGGCAGTCGCCAGATAAAACAACTGGCTGCATTTCTTAAAGCTAAATTCATAGTTGGGCTGAATCACCCCAATAGCCTGGACTTTTGAATACTTGCTATCATAGGCGACCACAATTGTATATTCCGTCCAATACTTCGACATCTTGGGATCTTTCTTTGTATTTATCAGACCTTGAATTTTTTTTAGTATCGAACAGTTATCCGCGAAAATTTGCTGTATCCTTGCATTGATTTCCTGTGATTCAAGCTTATCGGACTGCGCTGCATACTCATGGGTAATTTTTCCCAGTTTTTCCCAGTCAGACACACTCTCCATCACTTTAATCTCGAAGGAGGTCTGATAATTACAATTAGTCACCTGCATATACCACCTAATGAACCTATACCGATAATGCTACTGCATAAGTTAAATTAAATAGTTGAAGCGAACTTCAACTTTCTTCTTATCAGACCTATGGTGTAATCGATAAATCGACGTTTGTCAATACCCGGAGTAGTCACATCTTCGAAATGGCAACTCCGGGTTATGTGTATGAAATTTCTTACGGAATTTTTCTTAACAACCTCTCCGGGGTTATTTCAGATGATTTTAGCCGACCACCCCAAAGGGCTTCTGCTTTTTGAAACCCAAATAATTCAAAAAGATCGCAAACTTAGAGCCGTGATAATGGCAAGAGCCTGTAGCCCCAGGTGTCAACCTGGGGTAGGTATGATTTGAGAATTGAAGCCGTGAATACGGCTTCAGATAAGCATAATCAACATTTTTTCTGTCGCCGCCTTCGGGGCTATATTTTTAATACCATCTATACCACAGGCTTACGCCTGTGGCTACATGCTTCCGCCGCTAATGCGGCTTAAACTTGTATGAATTTTTTCACCTAAAATAGGTGCAAATCATCGCCATTGCCACAGATTGAGCATTCTCGCTCTTAAATGCCCTATTATTGCGCTAAAACCCAATATGATTATTTCATTTCGTATGTAGCAGCCCTTCAGGCTGCGACACCTTATCCATGCACTACCCAGGGCGATGCCCTGGGCTATTACGTTCCAGCCCCTTGGGCTGGTGAGGGGGCTGTAAAAAAGTACACATCATATTCCCTCTTTGATTTGTACTTATAAGTTCTATCTTTAATATCCTGCCTATCCTGCTCATCCTGATATTTATTTTCCAACGGGAATTGATATTGATAGGAGTCTGCTAAAAAGTTAAGGTCGATATATGCAATCTATAAGAGAGACCTATCACCAGCCCAAGGGGCTGGAACGTAATAGCCCAGGGCACCGCCCTGGGTAGTACATGGATAAGATATCGCAGCCTGAAAGGCTGCTATAACAATAAAGGGTAAGCACGATAAAATACTATTTTTTCTAAAACGAGATCATATGAGCCCAGTCATTCCCGCTGGAAAAATAACATGCTTCAAACAGGTTCTTAAAATGAAAAAAGGAAGAGAACAGGATATACAGGATATGCAGGATATGATGGATTAATTCGCTTTCTTTTAAATTATATAAGTTCTATCTTTAATATCCTGCCTATCCTGCTCATCCTGTTATATTTATTTTCCAGTGGGAATTGTTACTGTTATGAGTCTGCTAAAAAGTTAAGGTCGATATATGCAATCTATAAGAGAGACCTATCAC
>CAYMKI010000033.1:0-907 GCA_964390695.1 uncultured bacterium | reverse complement strand
AATAACATGCTTCAAACAGGTTCTTAAAATGAAAAAAGGAAGAGAACAGGATATAAGGTGGTAGAGAGGCTGATCACTCAAACCTCCCCCCAGTTAGAACCCGGCGTGCCCAATTAAGGCACCGGGCTCACGATAGCATCCTTCACCTATTATTGGTTTAACTTGGTTTCTTTCAAAAGAGTTTATGTACTATTCTTACTTTGGGAAGCGGATTTTTCTCTGTAAAGAGAGAAAACTTTTCCCAATTAAAGCTTTTCCGTTGGCTTCTTCTGTTCAACCATTTGTAAGCAATTCTCTTTGCTTCTCGGAAGAATTTCTCAATTTCATCAAAGTTGTGAGATACTCCATAATATTGGATGTGACCTCTCAATTTGCTGCAAAAGATTTTCCAAATTGAATTCAATGGTTTCTTATCTTTTATCTCTTTGAACCATAGTGCAATCTTTCCAAGTTTACTTCTGATGGTTTTGGCTTTCGTTTTCAGTTTAGGTATTATCCTTCCTGTTTTCGATTTCCCTAGATAAAAGGTGAATCCTAGAAAGTCAAAAGTCTCTTGTTCTATTCCTTGTGCCATCGCCACTTTATCAAACGAAACCAGTTTTGTTTTGTCTTCATTTAGTTGAAGTTTAAATTTTCCAAGTCTTTTCCCTAGAGCTTCTTTGATTTTTCTTGCATCCTTTTCGCACTGGCAGCATATTATAGCATCATCTGCATATCTAAAGAGCTCTACTTTACCCTTGCGATTTGGTTTTACCATTTCTTTAATCCACAAATCTAGAGCATAGTGTGCGAAAATATTGGCAAGAATTGGGCTGCAAATGCTTCCTTGCGGCACCCCTTCTTCGCTTATCTTCAGTTCACCTTTTGCTAGTACTCCGGCCTTGAACATACGACTTATGTATCTCAT
>CAYMKI010000032.1:333-25071 GCA_964390695.1 uncultured bacterium | reverse complement strand
GGGTGAACCACAGTGCTCAGGACACAGAGGACACAGAGGGATCAACACTATTCAAATAAGCTTTTTATATCTCTCTGTGTTCTCTTTTGGGCTCTGTGGTTCAATAACTTGCAAAATGTGTAGGATGCAAGTAGTGACTTTTCTCTGGAATTTAATAAAATAAACACATATAAGTCTTTCAGTAATGTTATTTAATTTTTTTAAGCAAAGGAAAAATTTTATTTATGCATCTGTCTTTAACCAATTTTTGTAGGGAAAATATTAAAGAAATACCACAGCCGGATGTAGCTGAAAAAATCGGCGATTTTGGCTGGGGGTTATTACGTCTGGGGTTTGGAAAGACCGTTAAAATATCTCGTGCAGAACATCCGGGAGTAAAATTAGATTGGCATGAAACTCAATTTTCTACATTTTACAGAGTAGTAGCAAAAGTGTTAGCGGTGGTGCTGTTTCCAATTACAGCAGTACTTGCCGGAATAGGTTGGGCCGGATACACCTGGTCTAAAACTCGCCTTGATGCTGTTCAGGAGTATGATAAAGTCAAAGCCTTAGCGGCTCAACTCTTGAAAATAGATCTTTCAAAAGAAACCGGTTTAGATAAAGTCTGCGAGCTTGTCCCGGGTTATGATCCAGAAATCGATATTAAGGCTGTTGAAGTGTCTCAACAAATAGCTGATGCTGTAAAAGTTAAATTTGAGAAAGTTCTCCATGAGCAAGTGGAGTTTTTGGATTCCAAAAAGCTTAGAGGACTCAAGACATATTACCTTAAGATTAGAGACATTCTTAAAGAAGTGAAATATAAAGGTTCAGGTATACCGGATCCTTCCACGACTTTACCTCTTCTTTCGCAAAAGGAGTTATTTGCTGAGTTGGATGCCATTTTGCCTGAGTCTATGCAGGATGTAAATAAAGATCCTGTAGACGTTCCTGTAAGCAAATTTCCAGACTATCTGTATAGATACGATCATCCTAGGGATTCTGGTGAGGGGCTAACCTCTCTAGGTATGATATTTGGAGGGATGAGAAAACCGTCGCCGCATTGGAAAAATGCTTTGGAGTATGCTGAAAAAGAGGTGTTGCCATTTCCTCTAAAGGAAAGAAAATCCCAAGAACTTCTGCAGATACTCAAGGAACTGCATACCAAAATCGCAGGAACGGAAGATGGCTTGCGGGACAAGTATATGCTGGTAGCAGATCCTGCAAAATGTGCTCTTTCTTCTGATTCCATCAAAAATTACCTTCAACAGCAACCGGAGGGAGATAAGCTGGTGAAGCGCAACATGCGATTAACACAAAAAATTATGCGCTGGGGATCCATGGAAAAAGCAGCCTCTTATATTACACCCAAGCAATGGAATGCTTTGCAACAGGCAGTGTATTGCCCTTCTTCGCCCGTAGATTTAGAAAACAAAGTCATTAAGTTTTTGGATAAGTTGCAGATATTGATGAATGAAAATGTGTATCATCCTATCCAAATTGCTGCTTTTATCCATTATGGCCTGACGACCTTGCATTTATTTAAAGATGCCAATGGGAGGTTGGCCCGTCTATTTACCAACATCTATCTTATGCAACAAGGCTACGAGCCTTTTTACGTCGTCAATGATAGTGTGTATACTCAGTTGTATCACACACAAAAATACGATCTGGAGTTTTATAACTATCTTCTGAAAACCTGGAAAGATATCCAATCTATCGAAGAGGATGCTAAAAATCATCCCGAGGGTAGCGCTGAAGTCCCTGAATGCGTCATGCAATAATTTTGAGATGCCCCTGTCATAAACAGGGGCATCGTGGATGGCTTAGTCAAAAATGGCATTGACGAGAGCTTCGGCAATCTTATTGCTGTCCGTGACCTCTTCTAAATTTCCGGTATCTACGATATCGATTTTAGCCATGTTTTTCTTTTTCATAACTTTAGTCAAGTGGTTGTCTAACTGATGCAAGAAATGTTTGGCTTTTTCATCCGTGCCGATTTGAAAAAATCGCACTCCTAATTCCAGGGTTTTTTTAACGGTTTTACCTTTTGTATTTGTGTATTCAAACATGAGCGAGGAATCGAGTTTATTCGCGGCGCTGATAATTTTTTTAGAAACCGCACTTTGATCATTCGGTTCTCCGTCTGTAAAGCACAAAATAATAGTCTTTTGCACCTCGTTGCGAGAAGCTTTATCTTTTTTTCTGTGGAAGTGCTTATGGAAGGCTTCCTCAAGAGCTAGATGTGTAGCTGTACCACCTTCGGGGTTATATTTTTGAAATAAATTCACGACTTTTGAGGCGCTTTCCACATTTTTAGACCAGTGTGTGACATCGTCAAAGAAGCATACATCCATGCCGTTTTTGTCATATTTTGCAACGTCTTGAGCGATAAATCCGATATACTCATTAAGGGTTGACCATCTATTCTGTAAGTTCATCGAACCGCTTTTATCGACTAATACCATGAAGTCATACTGACTGAGAAATAGTACTCTTTCTTGAGGGGTTTGAGGCTTGGCAAAAATATTCTGTGCTACAGGTAAGGGAACAGTTAAAGGAAAGGGTGGAATGACTTGTGCTGGCATATTGTAACCGCCAGTGCCGGGATAGGGGGTTGCAGGATAGTTATTCGACTGACCAGGGGGCATAGAGGTTTGAGGATAGCCCGGTTGTGCGGGATAGCCGGGTGTTTGAGGGTATCCCTGAGGATATGTCGTTGGATTGGGGTTGGGGCCCATAGGCTGAGGTTGCATGCTAATATCTCCTTATGTTCAGTTAATTGGGACATATATACGCAAAATTAAGCACAAAACCACTATGTCAGGAACCTAATTCAGAGTAAAGAAATAATTTTTTATAGTGCTTTGAGCTTGATGCACATCAAAATAAAAGCGCGATCTTTTAAATGGCTAAGGGAAGACAGGCTGATTTTCCGCTGAATCAACTCTGCGATCTTTTGGGGGGATTCGTGACTATTTTCATGCAAAATTTCATCCAAGATAGGTTGTAGTAGTTCATGTTCTTCTTCTACATGCACAAAAGGAGGGGTGAATTTAGTCAATATAAGTATAAGATCTTGTTGCCAGGGGAGTGTCAGATGATGAAAGTGGACATGCCGATCTATCCCCAGGCTCAAATTTTCTACATGCATATGCTTAGTGATCCTATCCTGGGGAGAAAAACTGTAAAGATGGCTCAAGTGGCAGGAGATGAACTTTAACTGCATCTCTTCAGGCGCAAGCACTAGATAGCTGAAGCCGTAGGGCTGATCGCTAGGTTCTGCGGCTAAAATGCCATTCAATGCTGTAGCAAGCTCGGCAGGATTTATTGCAAGCGGCATTAAGGCTTTGACCATGCCTTTGACAGCAGCAATATGCAAAATGCCTTCGGGCCCATGTTTTGAAGATTCACTTAATATGATTCCATAGGTGTTATGAGGTAAGCTTAAGAAATCATAGTAAAGGCCCCACAAATCGAAACTTTTATGCAAGGCCATTCCTAAGGAAACATCAGCCCATTCCGGAGCTGCATGCGGCAATAGCCACCCTTGAGCATGCTGAAGGCTTTCTGAAAACTCGCTGATCTTGTCGCCTGGCTTTTTTTCTTTTTGCAGGGTGGAAGAATGCAGATAGGAGGTGATGTCAGCGATGAAATCCACGATATCATGATAGCGGTCTTTCGGATTAAATTGCAGGGTTTTGGTGAGGATCTTTTGCACGCCTTTGGGCATCAGACCCAAGTGGACTTGGCCATGGCAGAGCTTTCCTAAGATCAGTTCATAGGCGATGATTCCGAGAGAATAGATGTCTGAAGGGTAGGAAACTGTTTCCGGTTGCTCTTTTTGTTCCGGGCTCATGTATATCGGCGTGCCGATAATGCGCTGTTTAGCTTCGGATCCCACCTCGCGATGTTCTGATAGCAGTTGAGAGATGCCGAAATCGATGACTTTAATGACCCCTGATTCGGTGATGAGGATATTTTCAGGTTTTAAGTCGCGATGGATAACACCGTGTGTATGCAAATGGCAGAGGGCGTAGGAGATATCCAGAATTATTTCTAGCGATTTTTTTAAAGAAGCTGGACTTTGCAGCAGATACTGCCGTAGAGAAATCCCTTGTATAAATTCCATGGCAATATACAAGCCTTCAGCCCATTCGCCATAGCCGAATAGCTTGACGATGTTAGGGTGGTCAGCCATGGCGATAATCTCGGCTTCATTGAGAAAACGCTTTACCACTTCAGGATTGGAAAGATATTTTTGAGAGAGAACTTTGATGGTCACGGGTTCTTTGGTTTCAGGATGAGAGCCTAAATACAGCAAACTCATACCCCCGCGCTGCAATAACGTTTCGATCCTATACGGGCCTATGAACTTTGGAATGGGAGGGAGATCCTGATCAGCACTTTCTGGCTGTTTGCCGGAAGGAATAGGTTGGGTGTGAAAAGAGTCTTCAGCCATAGGTTTTACGAATTGGTTTATTATACCCCAAACAGTATGAACATTTGAAATTGCTGGAATTTCGCTTAGCCAAAGCTCTGAATGTCGCACAAGCGAAACAAACCCTGCAAGATAAAACCTCATAGTATAACTGCATGAGATTATATGAGGGTCATGAGTTGGCTTTTATCCAGCAGTTCCCGCTAAATCTGCATTTACCCAGGGGCGCGTTACCCCTTTGGGGCCGCCCTTCCCCTGGGCTACCGTCTTTCGCCCCATTCTGAGGCTCGTGATTTTTTATGGCGGAAACGGCTGGCTTTTATCCAATATCCAGAATTCTAACGCCTAGCGTCTCACCCACGCGTAAAAGTTCGCCTTTGCCGATTCTTTTTCCATTCACGACTAAGTCAACGCCATTTTCTGGATGCAAATCCACTTCGAGCATATTTCCGGGTTGGAGCTCCATGAGTTTTTGTACGCTAAGCTGAACACGTCCGATTTCGATAACGACATTTAAGGGGAAGTCGGCAATATGGTGTTTCTCTTCTTTGGTTGCAGGCTCTGCTGCTAGCTTAGAAGCAGATTTTTCTTCTGATTCCGAGGCTTCTTCTTCTTCTTCTTCTTCAACATCCTCTTCGGTTTCTACTTCAGTCTCTTCGAGTTCTTCCTCTTCAGTCTCTTCAAATGTCTCTTCAGTCTCAGTTTCTTCGGTCTCAGTTTCTTCTTCAGTGAAGTCTTCGAAGTCTGTCTCTTCGTGCTCGGTGTCAAAATCTTCAAATTCGCTGTCTTCGTGTTCTTCGTTGCCTTCTTCTGCATTTTTCATAGAAAAATTCTCCTCTAACAATGGAAATTCTAATATTTTTAAGCTGCCCTGTTTAAGCCTTGCTCTAAACAAAGGCCTTCCCTCCAGAGTTAACATCAGACGGCATTTATCTGTATCGGGTTCATATGAGCAGGAGTCTAGGATCAAAAAATCTCCGGCACTCATCTGTTTTACTTCAGAGGCGTGCAACTGGGTTTTGCCTATTTCGAAATGAATGGGCACAGTAATTTTAGCTGCTAAAGGATGCCTTGTGATGAAGTCGAGCCTTCTCTCGGCAAATTTTTCTCTCCAGGCTTTTCTCAAAGTCTCGCTGATGACCAACCTGCCTTTGAAGTCTTTGCCTTTTAGACTAAAAGCGATATCTATGCAAAAGGTTGTCTCCGCGGGAGGCGTCTTTTTGCCTTCTAAGGATGCGCCCAGGTGCGTGGGCAGTTTGGTTTCGTTGAAGGTTTTAAGCACTTGGCTTAAAACGAAAAGATAAAAACCCTCTGAAAATCCATCTTCAAGAGTATCAAATAAGGGGGCTGGAGCTCCCAGCATGACTGTCATCAAGTCCTGAATTTGATCCGAGGGCATAACCCAGTAAAGCGTCCCTTCAACTTCAGAAAACTGTATTGCATACGACTCTGGAGTACCCCCAAGCCCTGCTAGTAATGCGCCGGATTCTCTCCACTGCATATCCTTGGGTTCTAATTTTACTTCTTTGCAATCTAGGGCTTTAGAAAGGGCTTTAGCAAAATCTTCCCAAGGGAAAGGCGGGGGCGTGCCAAATAATGGCTTTTCGTCCAGTTGAAAAACGGATAAAGGAAGTTCTTTCAGCCAGTCATAAGGAGTTGCTTGCACTGTATTCACATCTATCTCAAGTTGTTAAATTTTACCATCTCGACTTTGCATTAGGGAGTTAAAAAATGTTCCAAAGTCGAGCGTCATACTTAGTACTAAGTTACCACATTTCAATTCACTTTGACAATTCAAATTCGCACATCGTGTTAATAAATGATACGACTAGATAAAGAATTCAGCTGATGATGAAATTAGAGACGTAAGAACTGTTTTATTTCAGATACCCCGACGAAAGGGGAGTATCTGAACTGTTTCGTTTAGGCTTGCTCTCGAGGATGTCGACGCTCGGAAGACCCATCCTCTTCTTGCTGTTCTCTATCATGATGGGTAGCTTGTTCGGATATGGCCACGTTTTCGATTTTTGATGTCGTTGCCGTAAAGATCTGCACCGTATAGCCTTTTTGCTCGAGTTCATCTAGTAAGGCTTTTTTATTTTTGTCTAATTCGATGACTTTTTGCGCTTGTTGGGTTAAGTTTTCAATGGAAATATTAATCTGCCCTTTGGCTGAATCAAAAGAACTCACTGTGATTTTAGCGTCATTAAATAGATGGTCAGGTTTATTTATAAGCATCACCAAGTCCGTTTGTCCTGGTGTTTTTACTGTGTACATCTTTTTGATTAAATCTTCGATCTGCTTCACCATCAGCGCCATGTTAGCATCGACTCCTGCTGGTTGCTGGACTTTTGTATCTATGGCAGAGGTGTTGGCTTGGCTTGCAGCCAATTGAGATTGTAAAGCCAGGGGATTGACATAAGACAAATCCATCTGTTCATGGTTATAGCGGTCGGGTGTTTGATGCTTTGAGAGTTCAGAAGGAGACACCCCTGCTTTTTTATAGGCATCGGGTCGGGTTGTCCTGGGGGTTGACATCCTTTTAAACAGATCGCTGGGGGACTCTACTTTTGCTGCAGCTTGGGCCTCGTGGAAATCTTTGCTTTCGGACTTTACCTGGAGATCAAAGATCGAAGCTACACCTTCACTGGCTCTTTCTGCCTCCTCTTTATCGGATTTTATCGCGAGCTCCTCGGTGTTGAAATCTGCGTGCGCCTGTTCTTGAGCGAACAAATTGGCCGGGGATTTCTTTCTCTCGTCGTCTTTACCCTCTTTTGAGCCTTTGCCTAGGATTTTTTTAAAGTCTTTGGAGGGCTTATTGGTCAAATTCACAGGGGTGATGGGGTGTTCTTCGTGCGAGCCTTCGTCGTCTGATGGTATTCGATTGATAGTATTGTTATCAGGATTAATCATATAAATACTCCTTTAAATGATTGTGGGTACAGGCCGTAATTAGTGTCATCATCTTCGGTGTTTGGAACTAAAAATGATTGTTCCCAGTTCGTCTTGCTCCCGGCCTTCTATTATTTCTTCTTCTTTGCGCATCTGCTTGAGCCAGTCTTTCTTATGTGTTTCCAGCTTGTCGACTTCTTGCCGCTTCATGCGTAATTCCAGCTCGGCCATCTGCAGGTCTTTAGCGGCTTTTTCTACCTGATCCCTTTGGTCTTTGACTTTTTTTTCTTCGACTTGCACGCGCTCTTTGGCGATTTTAAGGTAGACTTTCATCTGGATGATTTTATCTGTCGTCGTGCCGTGGTCGAGCTCTTGTCTTAACTGGCTTAGCTTGGCATCGTGATGGGCCTTGGCTTTGTCCCGCTCAGCTTCCCTTTCAGCCAGTTTTTTCTTTTCCGCTTCCAGCACTCTTTTTTTTTCGACAACAACCTTCTCCGCGTCTTCCACTCGCTTGTTTTTAACTTCTAGAACTTGTTTCAGAGGGTATACGGTTGCCATGTCAGCCTTTATTTAAACATCCCTTTTAATAGCTGCAAGGTTTCTTGATACGTGCATCTTTCGTCTACACCTTGCTTTAAAAATTTGTTTACTCTTTCGATGTTGTCTAAAGCGAAATCTCCTGCCTTGTCCTGCCCGCGCTTGTATTCGCCGATTTTGATCAGCAGCTCGTTTTTTTTGTAGTTGGCCAGCACTTCCCTGACTTTGCTGCATAGCAGAAGATGTTCTTTGGGCACTATCGACTGCTGTACGCGACTGGCAGAGGATAGGATATCGATGGCCGGATAGTGATATTGGCGCGCCAATTCAGCAGAGAGGATGATGTGGCCGTCCAGAATTGACCTGACCTCGTCCGCCACCGGCTCGTTCATGTCATCGCCAGCGACCAAGATCGTATAAAATGCCGTGATAGATCCTTTTTCGTTGTTGCCGGCCCGTTCCAGCAGCTTCGGCAGGGTAGAAAACACCGAAGGCGTGTAGCCTGCTCGTGCCGGGGGTTCTCCGGCAGCTAGGCCTATCTCGCGCAAAGCTCTGGCAAAGCGGGTTACAGAGTCCATCATCAGAATGACCGACTTGCCCTGATCTCTGAAGTATTCAGCGATGGCGGTTCCCACATATGCCGCATTCAAGCGCAGTTGCGAAGGTTGGTCGGATGTGGATACGATGATCACAGAACGCTTCAATCCTTCGGGTCCCAAATCTTTCTCTATGAAGTCGCGCAGCTCGCGTCCCCGTTCCCCAATCAAGCTGATGACGTTCACATCAGCGGCGGCATAGCGGGCGATCATGCCCAATAGGGTTGATTTACCTCCGCCGGCAGCGGCAAAGATGCCCACACGCTGTCCTAAGCCTGTAGTGAGGATGGAGTCGATGGCGCGTACGCCTGTCGAAATCGGCTCGCTGACGCGCTTTCGCTTGAGAGGATCCGGTGCTGCCTGTATGACAGGGTAGATTTCGTCTACTTCTAGGGGACCTTTGACATTGACATCCAAAGGTTCTCCCATCCCATTCAGCACGCGCCCTAATAATTTAGGGCCTACTTTGATATGCAATGGGAGATGGGTGGGTATGACTTCGGAAGAGGGACCGATGCCCGTCATTTCTCCCAAAGGCGACAAAATAACTTCTTCGCGTGTAAAGCCGATCACTTCACAGCGTAAAGGCTCACCCTCGCGTTTGACAAGGCAGAGCTCGCCGATTTTCACGTTGGGGATGATGGCTTTGATAAGCATTCCCACAACTTCCGTGATACGGCCATTGACGGTTGTCAGTTGCAATTCTTCGATGCTGCCGATCAATTTATCAAAGTCATCCATGCTCATACGCTGACCTGCTGTAATTTTTTATACTTGAACGTTCATGATGGTTTTGGTCGATTCGAGCGATTTCGTAAGCAAAGCGGTGAATAATTCTATTTCTTGCTGTACCTGGCCCACTTTTATCTGCATCAGTAACAATTTGGCCGGGTTGATGTCCTTTAATGAAGTTCCGGAAATCGCTTCTACGTCTTGAGACAATCTCTGCAGTTTGTATTGTCCATCTGTCAATAATCCTAAGAAGCGAGAGATGGCGTTTTCTTTAGGCTGCACAGGGGCCACCTGGGCCTCCGGAAACTCTGTGCCAGCATGAGAAGCGGCTATGCGGATGCTTTCATCGATGTGCGATAACTTATTGCGCAGTAAAGGCACGGCGGATGATTTGATGCTTAGATCTGGCTGAGACAGCTGCGATTTTAAAGTGTCGATTTGACTGATGACTTGATCAGTCTGAGCTATCAGTTCAGTCGGTGTGACGCGAGTCGGTTTGTCTGATCCCGAGTTCAGTTCGCGCACTTCGTCCATGAGGGATGTCTTCTTAGAGGGATCGAATTTTTGCGTGATCTGCTCTTCAGATTTGGGTGGAGGCTGCATCAAATTGTCGAATTTATCCTTATTCGGAGCTACGCGTTGTATCTCTTCTTGTACATCGACGACTTTAGCTACAGCTTCCTTGCCGGAAACTTTTTTTATTTTTTCTATTTTTTCTTCCATAATTAATCTCTGGATTAAATTATTTTAAAACAGCCACGTTCACACCTTTCTGTCTTTAAGTGTATATCCAACTGTGCAGGTCAGCGAGTCGCTAGCCGTTGTCTTTTTGAGAGGCGAAAAATGGCGCTTTTTCTTTCGTTAAATCTTTAGCAGCCCATTCCAAGGAAAGCTTTGCGAGATCTTTGATGGTGGGGTCTGTGGTTTTTTGAATGATGTCTTTGATCATCTTTTCCCCTGTACTGCGCTTGGGCTTTGTCAGCAAAAAGCAGATGGCCAGGAAGGTTTGCGCAAGATGATTTTCTGGTTCTTTCTGTACGATGTCTTCAAAAATTTTTGTAGCGGTCTTGATTTCTAGCTTGTTCAGAGCTATATATCCGATGCCGAGCTGCGGAGCGCTGGATTGCGGGCTAATGATTTGTGCGGCTTGAAAGATGCGATTAGCACTGATTTCGTCGAGTTGCTTTACAGCTACAAATCCCGCCTCTATGAGCAGGGAAAAATCATCTTTAAATTCTTCCGCCATTTTATCTCCCATATATCGCTGCCTCTTATACCTAGATGGATGTTCTTTAAGCACTTCTCTATGTTCAATAAGCCAAAGAGCCGAAGCTCTTTGGCTTTTTTTCTACAAGTCACAAAGACCTGTAGTATCTTATTAACCTTTAAGGTTACGAGCCATGCTGGATATGGCTGCGTTAGACGCTGCCACCACGTTCGTTGACATTTCTGAAAGCTGCGATAAGTGGTTCATTAACATCTGCATCTCAAACATGTCACCAATGCTAATGGAACTCTTTCTGGACTTTATTTCCGATAACTTGACCTTTGCGCTGGCAACCGCATCGGCAATGACTTTAAAAAGTACATTGACGCTAAAACCGGATTGAATATTATCGCCTGAAAACTGGGTAAGATCTTGAGCCATAGTTTCCTCCAAACTCAATTTTTTTACATTTAGGAGGTTAAGCGTGGCGGTGATTCATACTGGAAATTTCATTTCCTGAGAAGGCTACTTCGCATTCTCTTTTCTGAATCGCTACTTAAAACCTTATAACTATCTTTTACTTTTCAAATAACCTTTGGGCTATTTGCGAATATTTTAGTAAACATTCTGTAGGGGGGCATTCCTTTAACTTGATTCAGGTCATTTCAGGACTTTAAATGTCCTTACATCAATCTGAATAGTCCAGAATGCCACCCAACAGAATGCTCACGTTCACTTTGGCGCAAACCGCGACATCACTTTTAGCAAGGAAGTGTAACCATGGAGCAGAACTCCATACTTATCAAATTCCTCTTTATTTTCGCCGTTTCTCAGGACGTCTTTAATCTTTTGTATTCGCTCTTCGACTTTTTTTTTGATCTCTTGGTGTTTCTTTAACACTTTCAATTCTTTTTCCAGTTCAAACAAGAAATCTTCAACTTTTTTTTTCTTTTGATCTTCTAAGCCGAACATGGTTTACCTCATTTCGCTTTCGCTACTCATTCATCTATCTCTCTATTTGTTATTGTATCATAAGCGATTTATTATAGCAATACACTTCCGGTCCAGAAAATAAATTACAGATTGTTAACTGGTGTTTGAACAGAATTAAGTAAACCTTGAGTCTCCTCGCAAGTTCGGAGACTCAAGGTTTACTTAATTCTGTTCAAACACCCATAACTGTATGGGTGCTACATAAGACATGAAAAATATATATAAGATTGTAGCACCCTTACAGGGTGTCAAAGATGGTAGATTCCGCTCCCAGGGCGATGCCCTGGGCTATTACGTTCCAGCCCTTTGGGCTGGTGAGAGTATGGTTGGTTTAAAAAAGATGCACAATATACGGGTTTTGCAATTACCTCATACAGTTAAACCCAACATACTCCAATCGCGTTACAATAAGCGCGCAATTAGAGCATGTTGGGTTTTAAATTAACGGCTGTAATCTATGCGATATTTGACCCCGTCCTTTTCGAGCATGATCGAATTGGCTTTAATCGAGGTGATGGTCATACCATCTAAGATATCCCCTTGGGATAAGATCCTTCCGTTGATGACTACGCTGATGGTATTGCCGAGGTTGGAATATCCCGTGACGGAGTATTTGTCGCTGATGTTGATCAAGGTTTGTTCAGGAGGAAGTTCTGAGACATAGCTTCTGACATTTCTAACGCCTTGCATAGCTTTGAATTGCGCTAATAAGCGGTTGAAATCTTCGGCTTTATTGCTGGCTACGCTGCCGGAGATCGTTAACTCGCCGTTGCTCATCTGCACTGCCAGATTTTTCACTCCAAGAGTTTGCAGCTGGGAGGATACAGAGCTTATGATGTCTTCATCCACCACGATTTTCTTTTCGAGCAGGTCTAAGTATCGGAAGTTTTCGCTGACATATTGCGATAAAGCTTCTGCCTGTTTGCGGGTTTGCAGATAGCCTGACAATACAAAGTGTCCAGGTGAGGTGGCGTTGACGGTTATGCCTTTCCAATTGGGATTGTTGGCTAAGAGTTGGTTCATTTCCTGCCAGACGTACTCATCGATGATCACTCCGGAGTCGTCAATAGATTTTATGAATTGCAAATTGTATAAGAGCTGATTTTTATCCGTGCTGGTCAAGACATGGCCTATGAGCAGCAGCCGTCCCGAAGTTTTGTTGTAGGAATATTTGATCGAGGGAAATGGCTTTAAAGCCGTGGCCAATTCTTTTTCAATGTCAACCGTTTGCTCGATCACCACAGGTTTGCTTTGAAAGAGGGAGACTGTGCCTAATCCTGCAACAACGACCAAACCGCTCACCAGGGCTATGGCTATAAACGCCGTCTTATGGAATTCAGCCTTGTGTTTGGCTTGCATTGCAGCTTCGCGAGCAGCACGCTCAGCGGTAAGCTCGGCTTGTTTTTTAGCTTCTATGGCAGCCGGGTCTTCTTTGACTTCCTGCTTCTTGCTTTCCTCTTCCTTCAATACTTTGACGATCGATGGCAAGAGGGGAGAGATGATCGTTTGCATTTCTCCATCGCGATCGTAAAGGATGAAAGACGTGGTTCCCAAGGTCACCAATACATTCGGCATCAATGTTTTTCTTGTCTTGAGGGGCTCCCCATCGATCAAGGTTCCATTGCGGCTCTGCAGGTCTTCGATAGTTAAGACATCGTCTGCGCTGACAGAAACGCGGGCATGCTGACGTGAGACGCTGGTGTCGTGGAAAACAATATCGCAGCTGTTAGGATCGGTTCCAATAGTATAGCTGTTGGAAGCCTGAAGGGAAAATTCAGCTCCGGTGTTCGGGCCCCCGATAACTTTAAGGAGCCAGCGCCCGGCTTCGACCAATTCGAAGTTGATTTCTGCCAGGGCATCTTTTCCGGCCGGCGTGTTTTCATCAAAAATGCTGTCGTGTCTTGCTTCCATGTCGTCCTCTTTTTCTTCTTTTTGATCGGTTTGATTAGGCATAGGCTCTTCTCCTACGGTTTTAATATTTTTTTTATTATCCCAGGTTGTTTGCCTCGATGATTACTGATATTTCGCAGTTTCCTCACGCCATACGTCTACGCTATTTATAAAATCTTCTAATATATCTTTAAATTCTTTATATTCAATATTATAGTCAATTACCTGTGTCAATGTCAATAGATTGCCATCTTCACTGATCCCGAGAACGGCGCCTTTTGTGCCTTGACCAAAGAGATTGCCGAGCATTGCGCGGGTCAAAAATTCTTCTTGCTGTGTTTTGGGAACCGTGCAAATGGGACAATACAGTGAAAATCCCGGAGGTCGATCGCTAATGCTGACGCTTAAATTTTCTTCCAGCGGAAAGGCGAACACACCGGGTACTTCCGTGGCTAATCCGCCTTCGAACTCCATCTCTTTTATCAGCTGATCTATATAATTGTCCAGTTTCACAGCTTACCCCCATAGATGATGATTTGCAATATTATATGCAATTTGAATGCCACGCGGCTATTCGCTGGCTTCATACGACTACTTTTCATCTAAAAAACACATTAAGGATTGTAGCCTCTTTACAGGGTGCTAGAGATAATGAATTCTGCACCCATGGCTAGGGTGATGATCGTGAGTTTAAGCCACGTTTGTGGCGTAAGCCTGTGGTATTGATTGTATTAAAATATAGCCCCGAAGGGGGTGACAGAAAACAAAGATGATCACGCATATCTGTCGCCGTTTCACGGCTCTATCTCATTAGCTATGGTTTCCACAGGCTTACACCTGTGGCTATATGCTTCCGCAACTAACGTGGCTAACGAGGCTTAAAATCAGGTGTTTTTTATCTAAAAATGCACAATATCATCATCCCAGCCCTGGGCTGTCACGTTCCAGTCCTTTGGGCTGAGAGGGTCGGATCGATAGATAACCTTTGATTATGCACTATACAGACCAATGGACGGTATTGACCTCCTTATCGGACAGTCCCATCAAAGCTTGGGCATATTGACTGCCTACTTCAATATCGCTTTTTGAGGCGTCTAGCATAGTCATCATAGCTTGCTGCATGATTTGCAGGTAGGTGGCATCCATGCTCTTGCGAGCTTCCCATACAGAAGCTTCTAGTTTCCCTTGCGCATCTATATTTTTTTTACGGCCTTCAACAATACTGTTGGACATTCTAATTATGTCGTTGAAAGCCATCCATTTCCAATTTTGCTGAACCTCGTTGAGAGTGCTTCGTTTTAGATCTCGTAATTTAGCTTGGTTATCTTGTAACTTAGTGTTCAAGCTCTTTTCTAGTTCGGCGGGGTTGTCTTCAAATTTTTTTATTTGTTCAAAACCATCCGGTTTGCCTTCCTTAGATTTTTTGAAAGCAGTTGTTATACGGCTTTGGTCTTCATTCAGTAAAGATTGGCGTTCAGTGGCAATCTGCTCGCGTTGTTTGAGTTTACTTAGTTTTAAATCGTCGTTTTCGGTTATTTTGCCGAAATTTTTGAAAACTCTATCTTTTTCTCCTAGGATTTCTGCTTTATCTCCTGGGTTTATACTCGGATTGTCCATAACGGTTTTGTTATCTCGTATAAATTTGTTGTGGTGTTGTTCAAAATCGGTTTTAGCTTGGGCAATTTCAGCTTTTGATTTGCCTGATCCGTCAGCTTTGGCTAGTTTGTAATCGGTGTACAGTTCATCAGAAACGGCGCCTTCATGCTTCGCTTTAGCAATCGCTAGTTTGCCTTTCACTGTTTTTTGTTTATCTTTTAATTCATCGAGTTCATGATGTAACTGCTTATTAGCGTTTTTAGATTCTTCAATTTCTTTGCGGCTCATATTTCCGTTAGCAATTTTTTGCTTAAGATCTTTAATTTCATCTTGCTTGTTCTGGATTTGATCTTCCAAATTTTGATGTTCTTTATCAGCGATGTCGATATCTTCTTTAAGTTTTTTTTGCTCTAGCTTTGCATTTTTTTGCATAGCTTCGAGCTCCTCCTTGGTTTCTTTGGGTGGTTTTTTGGATACATTTTCCAGAATGAGTTCGTCTTGATCACTAAGTTTTTGATTTGCTGCCTGTGCCTTTTCATGCTGGAGCTTTAGTTTCGTTTCGAGATTATTTGCTTCTCGCTCGATACCTTTGCTATCCTGCTGCACTTCTCGGAGGGTGTTTTTATTTTTGTTAAACTGACTGACTTTATTTAAATCCTCGGTACTTTCTTTGATGGCTTTTTCGGCCTCTTTTCTTTCTTTGGAATTTTTAGCAACCTGTTTCATACCGGTCAGAAATGTGCCCGCTGCGCTCAAAAAGTTTAAACCGGCAGAGACATAGTCCATGGCAGCTTGCTTATTGAGAGAGTTTGCTTCCACCTCAGCTTGCTGTAAAATGCTGTTGGCCTGATCTTTTCCGATTTCTAGGGTGGCTTTCATGTTTTCTATGCCTGTCTCGGATTTGATTTTGGCAATATATCCTTGCATTTTGATAATGCTCATAAAGGTTTGAAAGAACGTGGCCATAGGGCTTGGGCTGAAGAAGGGATTTTTTGTGCCGCTAGCATCCGCTGGAGGTCCGTCTTTTGTCATTTGGCGATCAGCTGCGGGGGGACGTGGATTATCCGGGGAATCTTTGTTGGATACGTCGTCACCAAAAGCTTTAAGGTAATCTGTAATGGCTTGGTCGCTATTGTCAATGCTATCTGAATAGGCTTTTAGCTGTTCGATGAATTTCTTGCTTTGCTGATCAACGGAAAGGCCCTGGTCTTTCTTCGATAGGGCATCTTTGAGCTGTTTGTGCAGCTGTTCTGCGGCGCCCTGGCCGGTGACCACAGAATTTAGTAAACCTTCTAAGCCCATAATAGTCCTCCTTGTGACATTCAGACGAGAGCATCTCTTTGAAGTGTGCCCTGGCCTGATTGGGGTTTAAGCCGCTTGGATCATGGCTGTAGTGGCTTTGGTTTCATTGTCTAATCCAGATCCTAGAGCATGCTTAAACAATTTTAATACGTCTTTTATTTCCTTTAAGTCCTTTGCAAATCCTTCATTAGAGCCTGTAAATTGCTCTATATAAGCTTCTAACACTTGAAATAAACCTTCGCTTTCATAATTTTGGCTGGCCATCAAAGCTTGCTGGAGAAAGATGCTCAGGTTTTTTCTGTTGGCGCTGCTAGCTTCATCCACAGGCTGTGCGGTGTTGATAATTCTTTCTACTTCCAGCAGTTTTTTTTCCAGAGGGATCATCATTTCATTCAGTAGGGGAGCAGTCTTTTCTTCTTTTGCTTTGCCAGCCGCCAATACCATCCATAATAGCATGGGGAGTTCGAGCAGCTTGGCGGTGCTGTTTTGTTCCGAATCGTTCAAACCGCAGGCTTTAGCGATAATGGTAAACAGCTGTTGGATAGCCTCGCTGCTTTCCAGCCATTCCATCATCAGCAGAAAATCGAATTTCTGCCTTTCTCTTTCTTCTCCGTCTTCATCATTATAATGCCTAGGCGATTCTTCATCGCTGAATAGGACAGCTCCACCTAAAGCAGACATAAACATCATCATCAGCATCTTCAACTTGGCAGCGCCCAGTTTTTTCATTAAGGTGGCCGCTAAGCCGCTTTGCAAGGCGTTCAGTAGGGCTTCTAAGTTTTCGCCGATCAAGCCCGCTGCGCTGTCAGACTTAAAAATTCCTTTTAGGGCAGTCTTCAGGCCTAGGAATAACGATGGTGTCGTGGGCGTCATAGACATCGCCTGGGCGACGGCTTCCATAGCTTCCAGCATCGGTCCCATCATCTGCAGGTTGTTCCCTTGGGAGACGGCATTGAATTCCTGAAGCAGTTTGCCTATGTCTTTGCATAAGCCGTCCATTTGCTTTTGCGAGGGTATTTCCGCTTTGGGATCCTTTAATGTTTCGAGAAGGGTATTCATGCGAGATTGCAGATCGCTGCTTTTATTCGTAAAGTAGCGCAATTTATCGTGGTAAGGGTCGTTGGGGCCCACATCATTCAAGAAATTTTCAGCTCCTGCCAATTCGGCTTGGCTTTGCTCGACCATGCCTTTTAAAGCTCTTCCCGGAAGACTTTGATTGTGCAAAGTCCTCTCGCCTTCGGGGGTTTGCGCATCTAAGGGCCTTCCAGCTTTTTCCATCCAGGTCAGGCCTTTGGCTACTTGTGTCAGCTGTTTATCCAGGGTAGTATAATCCTGGCTTCTGGCGTCCGCTGCTTTTCCCTGTTCTCGCAATAATCGGGCTTTCATGCCCGGCGGGAGTTTGTCTAGAAGCTGTTCATAGCTACCCTTCCATGATTCGTCTGTTTTTGGTTCTTCGCCAGCCATGGTGCGGCTCGTTCCCATGGGCATTAAAGTCGGGCGACTGGAATCGGTGTTGTATTTCCATACGTTGCCGCCGACTTGTGTGAAGGGTATTTCCACGGTATCTTTTACGATACCTAATCTTTCGCGATTGACGACAGCCCATGCGGAGGCTTCGATTTCCTGAGGAGTCAGCTGCTGAGGTCCTCCAATGCTGCCGCCTACGCCGGATCCTGTGGATATGGACATATCTTTTCTCCCTTTAAGCTACCTTCGTGTTTTCCGCGGTTTGGGATTCTGGTTTTTTGGCAGGTTCCTCGCTTTGCGTTTCTTTCATCACCTCGTCGACTTGTTTTTGCAGGCTCTTGATGATCATGAGGCATTTGGCTTTTAACCGTGCGTGTTCTTTATTGCTGCCGCAGCGTTTGATGGCTTCGATTAAGGCTTCTAAAGCTGAAGGAAATAGGTTTTGTTGCATAAAGCAGTCGTATAGATAAAAGAGGGGCAATGGGTTGTCCTTGTCGAGGCTTGCACTATGGACATAGCCGAATGTGGCGTTGGGATAATCTTTCATCTTGTGGTAGGTAGAGGCGAGGGCTAACATGAACTTGGAATGTGTCGGCTTTAGATAACACAAAGCTAGATAAACTTGCTGGGCTTTTTGGTAGTTTCCGGTGTTAAATAGAGTATTACCATAGGCGTATAAGTTTTCCAGCATCTCATCGCTGAGCCCCATGGCTTCGTGCGGCTCTAAGTTGTCTTTAAAAATCCTTTCGATCACAGACTTATATTTTTCGCGTTGCTCGGCGGTCATCTCGGGATGCGTTTTGTCCATGGCTGCATCAAATGCTTGATCTAATAAATCCATTGATGTTCTCCTTGTTTTTACAGCTGCTCTTTAAGGGTTTGTCTTCATATCTTTTCTTAAACTATTGATGGTGAGTTGGGCTCTATCTTTAATAGTTTTGTATTCGGGCTTGTTGCCTGCTCTTTTCATGGCCATTTCCAAGGCGATGATGGCGGAAATGGGATCGTTAAGGTGGATGTAGCAGTCCGAAGCGTGATAGTGGGGGATGGGATTTTCCGGATCTATAACGCCGCACATGGCATAGCTTGAGACCGCATTTTTATACTCTTTTAACATGTGAAAACAGGCCGCCAATCCCATGGCATATTTTGGTTCGGTGGAATTCAGCATGATCAGCAAGCGAAACAATTGACAGGCGTCTTTGTATTTACCAGTGTTGTACAGCCGGTAGGCTTGACCATAAAGGCCTTCGACCATGGCATCGCTCAGTCCCAACATATCTTTGGGCATAATGCCTTGTTGCACAGCCTTGGCAGCGATATTTTGAAAATCGGCTTTCTTTTCTTGGCTTAAAGCGGTACCTGCCTGTTCCACGGCTCTTTTTATCTGACGTTGTTCGCCTTTCATGCTAAGTCCTCCTCTCTTTTTCTTTCCGAGAGTCCATCAGGGGACAGGATATCTGTTTTACCCTGCCGCCCTGTTCAAGCAATATGCAAGAATTATGCCGACTGATAAATAGAGGTGAGAATGGTTTGCATTTGTTGTAATAGGGAGGTCGCCATATCAGACTGCGCTTGCACGGAGTCATTGGTTTGATTCACAGCGGATTGCAAAGCTTTGGCATCGTTGCTGATGACGCTGTTTTGGGAGTTCATCGAGGTGGTGTATTGCTGGTTCAAGGTGTTTAAATCCTGGCGAGCCGTGCTGGCTTGGCTGGTAGCATTAGGAGCAGGATCTGTAGTACCGTCTGAAGGAGAAGGGCGAGAGATATAGTTGGCGTTGGTGTTGGAGGTTCCGTTTGCATTTAGTGTGTTATCCAGGTTGTTAGCAGTGAAAACGTGGATCGTGTTCATTTTGGTGGCATAGGCTTTTTGCCAGGCAGTCAAAAAGTTTAACCTCTGCGCTTGAGAGGCGGCGGCTTTTTGCAAACTGTCGATTAGCAGGGTAAGTAGTGTAAATAGTCTATCTAATATGAGGGGGTTTCCAAACTCTCCGGCCCTCAGCTGCGTCGAGTCTACATAGGGAATCTGCTCTAGTATGGGCTCTAATTTTGTTACGGTGGTTTGCGGGTTTGCCATAAATTCTCCTTGGTTTGAATTTTGGCTAAATAGTAAATTAATTACGCTGGCGTAATGTAAGTGATTGTAGTCAGCGTAATTGTGTATACTCTCTAATTATATTTTATATTTTACTGTATTTTAAAATCATTAAATATTTTTATTTACACCTGTTATTGTGAAATTTTCTGTGCCATTTTACTGATAATCTGTGTGATTTTACTTAAAATAGCGCTGGCCGACTGATAATACTCCTGAAAAATAAATAAAAACTGCCTAACTTTTTCTTTTTGGCTGTCATTTAAACTTTGCGCAGCTGTCATAGCGGTAGTTAAATCATTTTCAATTTTGCCGGCAGAGGCTGCGTGAGTGGGATTGGTGTAATTGTCTAATACCCAGCTTGTAAATGATGTTTGATCGGAAGGTAAATCTGCATAGACGGTTTTTAATGCATACAGCAAGCTACCGTTGCCTTTGGCTAAAGCTGACGTTTGCGCTGATAAAGCGTTGATTTGACCGGCAAGGAGGTCTCTGATATTCAATATGCTATTTAAATCACCGGTAGTCAAAGTGGATACAGGATTGATGGTTGTGCCATAGTAGGCGCTGGCGATGACGGTATATAGAGCTTGGTACGTCTTAGTGGATAAACTGGTCGGTGGCGTGCCTATGCCTTCGCTATTCGCCAAGATCCAGGCTTTAGATCCCACGGTTGTTTTTTGAGCTGTAGTAGCAGCAGCTAGAAAGCTCACAGCGGCTTGCCGCGTGCTGAAACCCAGTACGTTCCATACGGTGGATGTGGGAGCACCTACCTTGAAGTCAAAGGGAAATGACGAGGGAGCTGCCACGGATATGTTGTTGTGCATCTGCTGGATCAAGGTGAGCAAATTCAACGCGCTTTGCGTGGTATTGAGCGCGCTGCTCAACTGGGACATGGCATCGCCGATAATCTGGTTGCCTTTCTTGATATACACTAATTCGATTGCCGCCTGCTCGGTATGATCCGAAATAGAATCGCTGATTCCATCTAATGAAACAGGTGTGGTCATAATTTTGTCTCCTTATTTTTTGAGCTTGCCTTAGGTGCTCGTTTTGCCTAGTGTTCGTTAGGAAGCTCTTTTAATTCCTCTTATATGTAAATCGCCTAAAAGATTTAAGATCTTTTACGCTTATTTTATTACTACACCGCCGATACAGGGTTTATAGTTCCGCGTCCTGGGACGGGAAGGCTGGAACTGGTGTCGCCTGCAACTCCTGTGCTCATGATACTGCTCCAACTGGAGTGTAAAAGTAGCTTTCCGGGTTCGTGGATCATGTTCAGCGAAAATAAAGCATCATCGGTTTTTTTGATAGAATCATTGACGAAATAGGCCAACGTCGGGGACACTCCATAGCCGTCCAGCACTTGCTGGCTGTTTTGATAGATTTCCAGCAAAGAGGGAGGAGCATTGGCTGAGATTTGTTGAGCCCGTTCTTCGGGTGTGCCTATAAAAGTCGCTACGGCGGAATGGGCTACTTCCTGAGCTTTGATCGGATCCAATACATTCGATAAAGTATTAAAGACGTAATTGTGGATTTGTTCGGCCAAAGTAGGTAATGGGGTTGGGTTTACGAAGAGGGGATTCAGCAGAGCAGAATTATCGGCACTGGCTTTATCTACCGTTGCTTGGGCAATCTGTTTAGCAAGATCCTCTTTGAGACCTTGTGCTTTGAGGGCCGCCTCTAAATCGAGGCGATACTGCTCATTGTTAGTAATCGAGATGTTCTCTAAGACTTTTTTGATAGCATCCTGGGCCACGCGATCTGCTTGCGCTATATTGGCCTGCAGCAAAAGCTTTGCCAAGATCTCTTCGGAAATTTTTTTGTCCAGCAGGTCGGAAGACAGCACTTGGTTGGCGTTCTGCTCGGCTTTAACTATAGCCAATGCTATGCCGATCAAAGTGCTTTGCTCCTGTGAGGTGAGCGAAGTTTGGCTAAAAGCTTTGATCAGAGCGTTCTGTAGGTCTGCTTCTGTGTTGATCTGGTTGCTGATGGCTGTATTTATTGTTTGATTTATCAAGGTGCCTAGAACTGTTTGAGACCCATTATTTAGTGCAGCTAAGGCAGTGGTTAAATAGGATTTTAAAAACAGCTGATTAGAAGTGTCGCTGAGTGTATCTGCAAGAGAAGGGGGGGTAGCCGAAGCTTGAGCTAGCTGGCTGGCAGTTGCAGAACTGGCATTGCCCAGTACCTGACCTATGAGACCCGGAGTGCCAAAATCATTAGAAGCTTGAGCCAAAGCCGTCGCTACCAAGTCTTGCTGGATGATAGCAGTGGCAATGGCAACGGCTTTATCTAAGGTGGCTGCATCAGCTCCCGGCGCCGCGGCCTCTAAGGATTGCCTGACAGTGTTTTCTATTACTCCTGATTGGATAAGATTAGCCAAGGCCTGGCCGTTGGAAATCCCAAAAGCGATACCAAAGGCCATGTTGTTGTCAGCCGAAGACAGGGCGGCAGCACCTAATATCGGCAAGGCTGGCAGCGAAGCCAAAAGCCCTCCCGTTTTGGCTAGTTCCGTAGTAAAAATGGACAGTGCTTCGATAGGTGTCAGCAGCGTGTCCATGTCTCCCAAAAAGGAGAGGGCTTTCAACAAAGCCTTGGATACAGCCGCCGGATGTCCTTGTGTCGATCCGGCAGTGGCGACATCGACCAGGGCAGATCCGCCGCCGGCATTGGTCACGCTAAAGGTGGCCAGGACTGGATGTTGAGAGACATAGGAATCCGGAAGATAAATTTTCGTGCCTACCGTCTTGTTTGCCTGCTGATTGCTGATGGTCTGGGCGGTGTTGTAGGAATCCGCAAAGGTATTGGTATCGCTGTTTATTCCGGAGTTGCTTAAGATGGTATTGAAGTTTTTTTGCACGAAATCTACGGAGGTTTGTACCGGGGAAATGAGTGCAAAATCGTCATTAGGATTGACGGTGGAAGCGTCTGGGACACTACTTGGATGTAATGTTGGAGCGGGGGTGGCAGTGTGGGCGGTCGAACTCTGCGTGATAGGAGAAAGGCCGGTTTGCAGTGTAAATGAAAAATGATTCACAGTATAGTCTTCTAGAGGAAGCTTCTGAGAGTTGAGCCCTAATGCTTTTAATTTGTCATTGATATCTGCAATAGTTTGATTGTTCTCGATTTGATTGGCTAGAAAGGTGTCAACAGCATTATTTAAATCAGTAATGGCGGATGCATTCGCTGCGTTAGCGGCAGTAGCTGCAGCATTGTATGTACTAATAGCATTATTAACGGCTGTTTGATAGTCAGAATTTGCTTGGGCTATGGCTGCTGCCCTGGCGGTAGAGTTCGATATTTGCAGGGCGGCTGCTATAGCAGTATTATAAGCTGATTTGGCATCGTCGACAGCCGTGTTGTAATCGTCAATGATATTTTGGGTGTTATTATTGCTTAGCGTAGTATTAGTGGCAGAAATTTGATTCTGTAGATCTGTGATGTCTTGGTTAATTTTATTTTCGACATCTTCAATTTCTTGTCCCAGTATGGATACCGCTTTGCTGATCGCTGCAATCAACTGGGATTTGTCCAGTAAACCCAACGCAAACTGGCTGAAGATATCGCTGTTCACGATTTGACTCAAAGTCTGCTGGGCTTTGTGGGCGTCGACGGCAGAGCCGACGGTCAGCACGTAATCGCCTATATATATAGGCGTGTCCAGGATAATGGAATTGCTTACTCCATTTGAAGCAGCCAATTGATTGAATGGATTGACGGAGGAAGAGCTGCCTATAGAATCTTGTGTTCCCGTGGTGGTCGTGGTTCCTCCTCCCGTGGTGGAGGTGGTAGTCGTTATCGTGGGATTTACGGGATTATTAATGGATACATTAGACATTGTATCTCTCCTTTACTTAAACTGTTACAACCCGTTAGTTCTATAGATTTTTACACCTATACTATCTATTAATTTCATTATAACAAAAATATTTAATATTAACAACAAAGTGCGTGTATAAGTAATTATTTAGCAATCGGCCTGATCTGTAGTTTATTGAACCGGTGAGCGAGATATGCCTAAATTTTCAATTGGTTTGGGTATACAGCTAAGATTGGGTTAAATTTAGCGATATGAAGGTTTAGGGATTGGCTTCGGCTTGGACAAATTGCATCTGGTCGATGATAAGCCATAGCCATGAATAGCTCCAAGGTTGGTAAAGAGGCCCTTCAATGACCACAATACGGTTCTGTTTGCTCGCTTCCACAAGCTGAGTTAATGTCGCAGGTGACAACTGGTGATTCTGCAGGGAATCATCAATGGTCATTTGACCTGACTTTGCCACTAGAGGACCTAAAAGATAAAACGGCGTGTTATCGCCCAAAGAGATCAAAGCGACGGTTTGTTGCTGAAAGACCAAGGTCCCTCGGGCTTTCACGCGGATGTTTCGGATGCCCACCCCTACATTTTGCATAGCGGTCTGTATAGGAATAAAAGCAAAAGGATACTGGGGTTTCCAGCGCAGATCGGCAAAACCTCCCCCTTGGTTCATGATAATTTCAGCCACACCCGGAACCTTCTGAAATTGCGTGGCTAGTAGCTGTGCGCAGGCCATTGTGCAGGATTCGGGCTGCCATTGAATCTGCACTTTTACAACTTCTGCACAGGCGTCAAAAGAGGCTAAATTCGATAGCGAAGCTACAAACAAAAAGCTAAATATACGATTAAAATACATAGATTTTACCTCTCGATGAGCTGATGGTTGAGCTGATTATTAGCTTTAACACGTCTCTGTTATTTTAACAATGCTAATTTCCTTATAGAATATTGAACCACGGATACGTTGGATATGTTGTGTGTTTTTTGACTTGTGTGTTTATTTTTGAACCACAGAGATAGGGAGAGCTGTGAGGGGGCAAGGGGAAGAGAGGATAGGTTAAACAAAATGGGAGTGTTTGAAATAGGGATACGTTGTGTGTTTATTTTTGAACCACAGAGATAGGGAGAGCAGTGAGGGGGGGCAAGGGGAAGAGAGGATAGGTTAAACAAAATGGGAGTGTTTGAAATAGGG
>CAYMKI010000032.1:0-233 GCA_964390695.1 uncultured bacterium | reverse complement strand
ATACGTTGTGTGTTTATTTTTGAACCACAGAGATAGGGAGAGCAGTGATGGGGGGGGGATGACGAGTTTTTTTTCATAAACCAATTTTAAGATTGACTAGGAATTACACATTTGGGCGGCAGTTTCTGAAGTGTGTGGCCCCGCGTATCGGCTATATGCACGGAAAATATGCGATATGGAGACTGTCCATTTTTTTGTGTAAATGACTTCAATCATGTGTCCAAACCCAATCT
>CAYMKI010000031.1:0-25901 GCA_964390695.1 uncultured bacterium | reverse complement strand
GCAATAAGGATATCTTATAATAAATTTTCTAATAAAATGGGTAATGACAAGGGCGATGCCCTGGGCTAATTCGTTCCAGCCCCTTGGGCTGGTGAGAGGGCTGTCAAAAAAGTACAAACTCCATTGTATAAAAATCTGCATACATATTAGTAAGACACCTTTGCAGTTCGAACAACTCGTAACTTCTCAAAAAGTCATGGCAGCAAATATAAGATAACAAGGCCGCCCCTGCTTTGAATATATTAACAACATGGTCTGGACGAGCTGGCTACTTTTTTGCCATGACTTTTTGAGAAGTTACAACAACTCGTGGGTTAATAAGCATGTGCAATTTTTATGTGTTATTCTGGCGCGAAGCGCTAGAGTAAGATCACATAGAAAAGTCGCACACCGCGTTAATAGGTGTATTAATTATACTAGCCTTTTAGTTCATAAATTACCAGTTTGAAACCGTCGACGCTTAGGTTGTCACCATTGCTTGACTTTTGTCTTGTTACCTTTGGGATTGCAAGTATCACCACATTCAGATACTCTTGTTCCTTTGGTACTTGGATACTGAAGGGGATTTCACACAGGAAATCAGCTACCACCACTTTTAAAGTCCTAGAAGCAAGATTATCAGCTCGCCAAATCAGGTAGTTCATGCAGTGCATTTTCTTATTTACAATGTTTGTAAAATACGGACCTATCACATACTCATCACCATTTTCACGTGATTTAACAATCCATGTTAGACATCTGACTTTATTACTATTTTCGAACTGCTCGGGACATGGATCGTGGTATACGGTCTGATTCGCAACTTTATCACATTTTGTAAGTAAGTCTGCTTGCAGTTGTTCCCACTTAGCTAAGGCCTCCTTAACTTCTTTCGCATTTAATCTAAACATGGATTCCAGAAAGGCTTCCTCTTGTGCTATTGCCTCTGGATTGCCTTTGAATTCAACCTGTAAAAGCTCTTTTATCATTTTACGTTCTTTCTCAAAACCCGCGGAAGCAGCTTTACTTGAAGTTGTCGTAGTCACAGCACTTGTTGTGGTTGACGCTTGCAGATTAGACTTTTCGAGGATGCGCAAAATCACGAGGGTAAGATGCAAGCGTTTCAAAGTGATCTGATCCACAGAAAATTGGGTTGACAAATGCTCAATGGTAGCCTTTGGCCCTTTATCATTCTGATCCACAGAAAATTGGGGTGACAAATGCTCAATGGTAGCCTTTAGCCCTTTATTATCATGATCAAAGTTGGTTGCTTGAGCTAAAAAGCTACATTGAATCGAACTCAGCTCCGTTATTTTAGGTTGAAGAAGCGTCGTCTGGACTTGTGCTGCAGGCTGTGTCAGCTGCGGTGGAAGCACTTGCACGGCTTGTTGATTGACCAGCCGCACTTGTGGGTGGGCAGGGACTGTGTTGGCTTGAGCTTGTGGGGCGGGGACATTTTGAGTATCCACCTCCCTAGGCTCGGCAGCCTCTAGGCTTTGTTTTGCGGGTATATTGTACAGGGTTTGATCTTGATTATATCCCATAATAAAATTTTTGCCCATATTAGAACTTACGCTCATATGACTCCTTTTATTTAGTTAATACCCTTTGCACGATTGCAAAGCGGCAAATTGTTAAGCATTTTACATCATTGAAGCTTTCTCTCATCTGCTTTCTAGAGACATTTTGTGCACACATATCGGATTCGGCATAGCACAGATGGGTATAGAGAGGATTGGAGGCGAATGCAAAACCTAAAAACCCCAGGTTTATGCCTGGGGTTTTGTGCCGGCAGGGCTTTGCACCTTGCTTGGCAGCGGGTAAAGCTGTTGGCTTAGACGACGAGGTGTATTAATTAAACACGCCTTTCTAGTGCATAAAGTATTAACTTGACGCCTTCGATATTTAGGTTGTTATCATCGATTTGCTTACTCGGATCTTTTAACGTTATATTTGGTATTGCAAACACAACCACATTCATAAACTTTTGATTCTCAGGTATCTGGACTTCAAAGGGTATTTCAACCAAAAAATTACTTACCACCACTTTTAATATCTTAGTAGCTGCATTATCAGCTCGCCAAATCAGGTAGTTCATGCAGTGCATTTTATGCTTTGCAATCACTGTAAAATACGGAGCTATCACATACTCATCACCATTTTCACAAAGTTTAACGATCCACGTTACACATCTCACCGCTTCGTCCCTACGATTGGGTGAATACAGTGCGGGACATGGGTCGTAGTAGTCGGTCTTATCCGCAACCTCATCACATTCTTTAAGTATGTTTATTTGCCGTTGTTCCACGCTAGCTATTGCCTTCGTAACTTGATCCGAGTTGAAGCTAAACATGAATTCCAGATAGGCTACCTGTTTTGCTAATACCTCTGGATTGCCTTTGAATTCCAGCTTTAAAAGCTCTTTTATCTGGTCCATTTCATTCTTAAAATCTTCGGATCTGTTTGAAGAAACAGCATGACTTGAAGTGGTCGCATTCACAGCACCTGTTGTGGTCGGCACTTGCGGAGCAGATATTGCGAGTTTGCGCAAAATCTCAAGGGTAAGACACAAGCGTTGCAAGGTGATCTGCCGCCAAGAAAATTGGGTTGTCAATTTCTCAACGATAGTCTTTGGTCCTTCTACATCGGTAGAATTTTTGTTCGTATTATTTCCAAATGTAACTAAATGAAGAGCCAGCGGCACTATATTAAATTGAGGTTGCACCGTCTGTATTTGCACAGCAGGGTGTGTCAGCTGCGGCTGAAGCACTTGTACGGCTTGTTGATTTATTATCTGCACTTGCGGGTGGGCAGGGACTGTGTGTGCTTGAGCTTGAGGGGCGGGGACATTTCCAGCATCCACGTCCATGGGCTCGGCAGCCTCTTGGTTTTGTTGTGCGGGTATAATGTAAGGCGTTTGATTGGGATTATAATCCGTGTTAGACCGTATGCTCATATGACTCCTATTATTTAGTTAAAGCCCTTTGCATGATGGCAAAGCGGCAAATTGTTAAGATATTTTCGACTTCAAAACTCTCTCTTGCTTGCTTTTAGTAAGCGCAGCTATAGCTAAGGGCATAAATTCGATCCTATTGCCTTTTTACCCAAACAACCTGAAAATTTGTTTGTGTATAGTTTTTTAAAGAATGCTTTAAGCTATATCCACAGCCTAACCAATAAATTCAAGCGATGGCAAGTGTACTTAATTAACAGATTAATACACAATAAAAAAACAATAACACCATCTTTATATTAAATTCCATTAAACTCAACTATCACCTCAAAAATTATTTAAAACTGAACATTCGCTTATTGCGCATTTAAACCCAAGATACTCTAATCGCGTTACAATAAGTGCGCAATTTAAGTATGTTGGGTTTTAAGCCACGCTAGCGGCTCTAGTAGCGTTCCTAGGTTCTAAAGAGCATCCTTTTGATGTGGATTGGATAATAAATTGGGTACAAAATAGAGACCCCAGGTTGTCATACCTGGGGTGTTATGCCGGCAAGGCATTGCGCCTCGCTTGGTAGTAAGCACAGCTGTGGGCTTTAACGACTAGATGTATGTATTATACACGTTTTCAATTGCATAAAGCACCAATTTTACGCCTTGTACTGGCTGTTCCTGTGTTTTATCTATCTTTGGCAATGCAAAGATAACTACATTTATAAACTTTTGGTATCTAGGAACCTGGACCTCGAAGGGTATTTCACACAAAAAATTATCTACCACCACATTTAAAGTCTTTGTTGCTGCATTATCAGTTTCATGAATCAGATAGTTCATGCAGTGCAATTTTTTAATTGGGATAACTGTAGAATACGGCGCTATTACATACTTCTCTGTGCCACGAGGTTAAACGATCCACGTTACACATCTGACCATATTCTTGATATTCTCTTCAGTTGGCAGTTCGGGATTAGGATCTGTATAGGTAGTGTTTTCTGTGGCAACATCCATTTTTGTTAATAAAGCTAGTTGCTGATTTTCCAAACGAGCTAATTCTTCCTTAGCTTTGCTTGGGTCTAATTTAAAGATGGATTTCAGCCATTCTTTCTGTTTTGCTAATTCCTCTGGATTGTCTTTGAATTCCTGCTCTAGCAACTCTCCTATTTTCTCAATATCATCTTTATATGATGTTTCGGATATTAAATTTGTATCTTTTCCGTCGACTTGCGCGGAAGTGCTGGATGTTGTCATTAAAACATTCGCTGTTGTGGTCGGCATTTGCGGAGTGTAATTTTCGATGTCGCGCAAAATGTCGAGGGTAAGAGATAAACGTTGCAAGGTGATATGTTCTTTCGTAAACTGGGTTGTTATCTGCTCGAGAATTGGTATTGGAGCATTTATATCATTATTGGTTATAGTGTTGCCGACAGGGCTAGAGCAAAAGGAAAGCAAGTGCAAAGCCAGCGGCACTATATTAAATTGAGGTTGCACCGTCTGTACTTGCACTTCAGGCTATGTCAGCTGCGGCTGAAGCATTTGTACGGCTTGTTGATTAATTATCTGCACTTGTGGGTGGGCAGGGACTGTGTGTGCTTGAGCTTGAGGGGCGGGGACATTTCCAGCATCCACGTCCATGGGCTCGGCAGCCTCTTGGTTTTGTTGTGCGGGTATAATGTAAGGCGTTTGATTGGGATTATAATCCGTGTTAGACCGTATGCTCATATGACTCCTATTATTTAGTTAAAGCCCTTTGCATGATGGCAAAGCGGCAACTTGTTAAGTATTTACGACCTTTAGGGTCTTTCACACCGTAGCTTTCAAGGAAGCTGTGGTTGATGTTCAAAGATTTAAAATCGAATAAAGTAGATAACTAGGTTCTTTAGAGATTACTCTTAGCAATCTCTAGAACCCAATCAATAAATTCTAACGATGACCAATCGTACTTAATTAACTGATTAATACACAATTAAAAAAAAACACTACCATCTTCTATATATTAAATTCCATTAAACCTCAACTATCACCTCAAAAATCATTTAAAATTTAACAATTATGATGCCTTTGTGGGATATGTCCGATCTTGTAGGATAAGTCTCTCGAAAGTTCAACCTGATTTAAAAATTTGAATAAAAAAGAGAAAAAAAATTGTAAGCTCGTTTGCTTCTACCACAAAACGGAGCTTACAATGTCACGATACAAAGTATGCAACTGATGTGAGTATAACAAATCTAAAAAAACGTAACTATTCAGCACTGTAAAAAGTGTGTAAATAGTTCAACCACAGAGCTCATAGAGCCCACAGAGGGCATGGAGGCGCTGAGTGAACGACACGAATAGCATGAATTAATAAGACTTTGACAAGAAGCAAAACATAAAATTGTACGCGAAGCGCACAATTTTAGCGCTGCCAGTCAATCCCGTCCCTCTTATTGCACGCTTAATGTCCTGCGATTGGAGTATGTTAAGTTTTCATAGGCATTTTTTTCCTTGAGGATAAAGTTGCTGATATAATTCCAGATCCTGCCGAATGAGCGCTTCAAGGTCTAAACTTTGCCCTTTTTCGATGGGTTGAGGGACATAGCCGTGGTATATCCACAGAGCATCTGTCAAAATTTCTGTTATCGAAGCGCTTCCTCTCTTGAAAGGAGACACATGAGCCATCAACCAATGGAATTTAGCTATTTCGTTTTTAAGATCTACTTCCGAGGAAAAAGATTGACTGACCACCCTGTCAAAGACATGCGCGACAAATATGAATACCGGATCGTCGTCATACCAAAATTCAGTGTATTCATTTTTGACAAATCGCACATGAGGCCCTAAACGATCGTCTTTAGGTGGAGCGGTTTGCACCGAGCTCAAGATGAAAAGCTGTCCATTTACACCTAGGTACGTTTCCATATCCTTAGCTTTTGAGGCGTATGCCTGGTAAGTCGTTTCAAAAGATGTCAGAATACTATCGTCTCTTGGCACTCCAAAATTGTAACTGGCAGGGGATTGGCACTCTAGGGCAGTTAATCTGCGTCTCAGTCCTAAACTAATTAAGAGCTCTCTGAAATAGGGCACTGTGGACAGAGACCCAGCACTTCCCGCTACATCGTCTTTTATCCAGGAGCACGTTGCCCCTTCAGATCGGCCTTTCTCTGGGCAACCCTCGTGCGACCCATTCTGGGGGTCATTTAATTTTTTAGCGGAGATTGCTGACACAGACCTTTGCTGCTCTTCTTGGGCTAACATAGGCTTCCATAGGTTCAGTGTGGATAGGGTAAACAGCAGGCTTGTTTGTTGAAATTGCCTAAACGCCTCTTGCGCCTGCTCTCTTCCATAGAGATCTTGGTGTGATTGGCTTAACGCTCTACTAAATCGCGTGTAGCCTTTCAAAGCCGGGTAGTGGAGTTCGGCTTCGGCTTTAGTCCAAGTCTTAGGCATTCGATAAGAGCTTGTCGAGATAGGTTCAGGTAAATGTAAAGTGTGGATCAGCTCTTCGATTTCTATACTCCCCACTTGTCTAGCCTTTGACAGTAGGTATTGTTGTCTTTCAGGTGATAAAGCCTTCCATGGAAACGCTTTGCCTAATACCTTAAAACATGAGAATTGGTTATATTCTATACAATACAGTGCAGCTTTAAAGCAGATAGACTCAAAATCCAAAGCTGTGAAACAGGGATTTGCTTTTATCTTATTTGCGATGTCTTGCAAGAAGAGGTCTAAGCCCTCATAGTCTTGGTGTTCAGGAAAATGTTTTAGAATCGCTTCCAAAATAGCCGGATCATGCCAGTTAAGCTCTTGGAGTACAAACCTATGGCAAGCAGCTTTTAGATGCGGATAATGAGGATACCCTCTCAAAGAATATTTTGCATATTCCTTCCCACAGCCAGCGAATTCCAGGGTGGTAAAACCATCGAAGCTATCGAATTCCAAGAAGAAGGCTAATCCCTTACTTATATACCAATCTATTAACTTTTTATGGTCTTTATGTAGTCTGCATAGAGTATTTAGATATGTGTCCAGAGTGATGCTGTCTAAAGATAACCCATATTTGAGTAGTAATGAAGCCATATTTTCTGTTTGGCAGTATCTGAACAGGATCTGGGCAAAATAGGGATCCGATGGTAATGTTGAATGCATAGACAGCATGTGCTGCATTTCTGATAGGTCGTTGCTTTCTAAAATTTTAATGAGATGATCTTCGAGCTGTTTAGATTGTCGCAAGTTTTTTAAGTCTAAGTAAATTTTGTCGTCATGTGATGATTCAGCATAAGTATCTGCAATTTCCTGGAGTCTTCTTCGAGCATAAGCATCAATGATTTTCGTAAAAGCCGGTGATGCCAGGTCTTTATAGTGGATATTTTCTACATGCAATCCCTCAGTGGGAGAGGCTTGACTTCCTGAAATGAATGTATAATCCGCTTGGGGGCGATGTTCTTCCTTTACAGGCACACAAGGCTGAACTTCCTCAGAAAAAACAAAAAAAGCCTTCAAGAACATAAGAAAAGGAAGGGCTAAAATGACGTCTCGACTCCATCTAACGGGACCACCCATATTCTTTGCTATCTCTTTAGAGGATATCGCATAACTTCGTTGTCAGCATAGATTTTGATAAGCACCCATATACCTGAGGGGCGAATGGATCACCCCTCGAATAGATTACACCTGGATTGATCAGGTCTTGGAGGACGCTTTTTGTTTAGGCTCGTCCTTGTCTTTGGATTTTTCGTCTTCCAGCTCTTTAGCGGTGTCTTTTTCTTTGGCCTTGTCTTTTTTTTCTATTAAGAACACCTCTTGATCCTTGAAAACCAGGTGGTCTCCTTCGACAGTTACCAAGCACCGACGTCCTTCGTTGGGATGCATTAAGAGCTTCTCGGCTAGCGGATCTTCCAGGTCTTGCTCTATGGTCCTGCGCAAGGGGCGAGCGCCCATCTCGGGTTGAAAGCCCTTTTCCACCAAAAAGTTTTTGGCGGATTCGTCAAGCGTAAGAAACACTTGCCGCTTGCTGAGGCGGGCCAGAATTTTCTTCAGCTCGATTTCGATGACTTGCAGCAAGGCTTCTTTGTTGAGCGGCCTGAAGATGACCACATCGTTCAGGCGGTTCAGGAATTCCGGTTTGAAATGCTTCTTGACAGCTGCCAGGATTTTTTCTTTGATGTGTTCGTAGTCCATAGATCCCTCTTGCGCCATAAAGCCCACTTCGGAGCTTTTGCGGATGAGGTCTGCACCCAAGTTGGAGGTCATGATCACGATAGTGTTTTTAAAGTCTATTTTGCGTCCGAACGAATCTGTCAAGCGTCCTTCTTCAAGGATTTGCAATAAGATGTCCATGACGTCCGGGTGTGCCTTTTCAATCTCATCGAACAGTACAACCGAATAGGGTCTTTGGCGTACCTGCTCGGTGAGCTGTCCGCCTTCTTCGTGGCCGACGTAACCGGGAGGAGAACCTGTCATACGGCTTACGGCGAATTTCTCCATATATTCTGACATGTCCACTTGGATGAGGGCATCTTCCCCGCCGAACATATTGATAGCCAACAGCCTTGCCAGCAAAGTTTTTCCCACTCCGGTAGGACCCAGGAAGAGGAATGCGCCTATCGGACGGTTGGGGTCTTTGATATCGGCGCGGCTTCTGCGGATTGCCCGGCATACCGTCTTTAAGGCCTCGTCTTGGCCAACAATATTGGTTTTTAGGATTTCATCCAGCTTAAGCACTTTTTGGGTTTCGCCTTCCGTCAGGCGGTTGATGGGGATGCCCGTCTGCTTAGAGATGATGTTGGCCACGTCTTCATCTTCGACGATGACAGTGTGTTCTTCTTTATTGATCTCCCACTGCGTGCGCACCTGCTGCAAAGTCTCGCGCAATTTTTTTTCTTTGTCGCGCAGTTTAGCCGCTTTTTCGTATTCTTGCTTGCTGATCGCCTCTTCTTTAGCCACTCGCGTGTCTTCGATCTGGGATTCGTAGGAGCTGATGTCTTGAGGTTGGTTCATCATAGAGATGCGCATTTTAGCTCCGGCCTCATCTAGCAGGTCGATCGCTTTATCCGGCAGGAAGCGCCCTGGGATATAACGGTCTGAAAGCTCTGCGGCAGCGCGCAGGGCGGAAGGCGTGTATATGCACTTGTGATGCTCTTCGTATTTAGTTTTTAACCCCGAGAGGATTTCTACCGTCTCTTCCACATTGGGAGGGGCTACCAGGATTTTTTGGAAGCGCCTTTCCAGGGCGGCGTCTTTTTCGATATGTTTGCGATATTCATCGATGGTGGTTGCGCCGATACACTGGATCTCGCTGCGCGACAAGGCCGGTTTAAGGATGTTGGAGGCGTCGATGGCGCCTTCAGCTGCCCCTGCTCCCACAATCGTATGCAGCTCGTCGATGAACAGCAGCACGTTGCCATTCTTTTTGATTTCATCCATGACGGCTTTGATGCGCTCTTCGAATTGTCCGCGGTATTTGGTACCTGCGATCATCAAAGCCAGGTCCAGGGTAATCAAGCGTTTTTTGCGGAGGTTGTCGGGGACTTCACCTTTTACGATCGCCTGGGCCAAGCCTTCCACGATGGCGGTTTTTCCTACTCCGGCCTCGCCTACGAGAACGGGGTTGTTCTTGCGGCGGCGGCAGAGGATCAAGATGAGGCGTTCCACCTCTTCTTTTCTACCGATCACCGGGTCCATTTTCGATTCGCGCACCATCTCGGTGAGGTCATGTCCATAGGCTTTCAGTGCGGGCATTTTGTCGGTGCCGCTATTGGAAGCCTTTTCGTAAGGTTTCGACTGGGAAGAGGAAGTGGAGCCGGGTTGTTGTGCGGAAGGCCCAGGCAAAGCTCCTCCCATGGGAGGCAGCTGCAGGTTAAAGGTTTCTAGTTCCTTTAACACCTCTTTGCGCACTTCTTTCAGGTTGACATTGAGGTTTTCGAGGACTTGAGCCGCCACTCCATCGGTTTGGCGCAACAGGCCCAGCAGCAAGTGTTCTGTGCCCACATAATTGTGGTTGAGGTTGGCGGCTTCTTCATTGGCGTATTCGAAAACTTTTTTGACCTTGCCGGTGAGAGCTGGGTCTCCATAGACTTGGATTTCGGGGCCGTAGCCGACTAATTTTTCCACCTCATTGCGTACGGTTTCAAAATCGATATTTAGATTTCGCAGGACATTCACCGCCACGCCCTGTCCGAGTTTCAACAGTCCCAACAAGACATGCTCCGTACCCAGATAATTATGATTCAAACGTTGAGCTTCTTTTTTGGCCAGTTTTATAACTTGCTTGGCTCGATTCGTAAACTTATCAAACATAAACCACTCACTGTTAAAGTGTCGTATTTTTTTATCTTTCGATTAATCTTACTGTAGTCGCTTTTTATGTTTTTTGCAAATTATAGTCTCAGTAATTTACTGAATTTTGGACAAAAATTAGGCATCTAATGTGAATTTCTCGCTCAGCCTCTTGGCCTGGGCGATGCCATCATTCACTGCGACGCCATGAAAAGCCATGCCCAGGACCGATAGCTGCGGCAAAGCAGTAGCTATTTCGCTTAAGAAGAGCTCTTTTTTGTGGTGGTGGCCGAGAAGATATTGAGGTATGGAAGCCAAAGCTGTACGCACCCGAATAACGTCAGGGCTAGCGGTAATTCTCATATGTTTTTTTAAAGCTTGCAGCGCTATGTCCACCAGGGTATGTTCGCTGAGAGTTTCGATTTCCGGATGATGCGCGCCGCCCAACATGATCGTCAGGCGGGTCTTCAAAGCTCCGTTTTGCGCGGAAAAGGCGCTGGAATCCCAGACCGTGCCTAGTACGATTTCCTGCTCTTTGGAGGGGATGAGATAGCCAAATCCCTCATACGGAAGCACTTTAGAAACGAAACCCGCATTGACCATCGCCACCGACACATGGGGAATGGACAGAGGAAATGCCGCTAAAGCTGGATACTCCGCCCGCAGCAACCGCCCCAATTCCTGCGCAGGCACAGCAGCACAGATCTTGTCTGCCTGCAGGCATTCGCCATTGTGCAACTGAATATGCCAGCGGCTGCGATCGTATTTAATCGATACGGCTTTAGCCTGATAGGTGATATGCGCCTGCAGCCTGTGCGATAAAGCCTGCACCAGCGACTCCATCCCCTGGCGCAAGGTGAAGATGGAGTGTTTGCGCATGGACTGAACAAATGCAGAGTCTTGCTGGCAGGGTGGAGCTGTCTTGGCCCTCCACAGGCTTTTGAGTAATCCGCCGCAGCGCTGTTCGCGTTCGAACCATTCGGGAAAACAGGAACGCACCGACAGCTGGCGGATATCACCGGCATAAATACCTAAGGTCAAAGGATCCACCAGGGATTCTGCGATGTGCGCATTGAAACGGCGCGTGATAAAACTATGGATGGTTTCATCTTCAAACTCTGAGGGGGGAGTGCGCAAATCTTTCCAAGCTCCTCGTAGTAAGGCAGGCGTATAGGGAGAGGTCAGCAGCGAAAACAACCCTGAGGGCAAAGGATTTAGGGATTTATCGGTGTAAAGATAGCGGTATTTTGCCGAGGCATCGGCAGGCAACACCTCCTGCGACAGTCCCAGCGCTTCGATCAGCTTTAGGGTTTCAATCCCATGGCCTCGTGTTCGGCAGCTGCGCGGCCCTTGGTCAAAGAGGGAATCTTGTGCATAATGCGTTTGTATCCATCCTCCTGTGCGAGAGGTGCTCTCCAGAATTTGCAGGTGGATGTCCGAGCCGTATTTTTGCTTCAGGAACCACCCTAGGCTCAAGCCGCTGATGCCAGCGCCTAATATGATGATCTTTTTCATACTTATTTACAGCCATAATGGCAATTTTAACAGCCTAATGGAATTTCGAAAAAAGTCTAGTTTATATGTATCTATTTTTAACGTTGATTAATGAGTTTAAACGCGGAGGCGCGGAGGCACGGAGACGCGGAGGGGGTTAAAAATCATTCACTATTCTGGAAATTCCATCGCGTAAGCGAGGCTGACCAAAATTCAACACCAGTCCCAATTTTCGATTGGTGAGACGAAGATAAGTCAATACCTGAGCTGAATGCACTTCAAGTATTTTCTCTGTGGCTTTTACCTCGATAATAACTTGGTCTTCAACTAAGAGATCCAATTTTAATGCATCTCTTACTGGGGCGCCTTTATAAAGAACAGGAACTGCCAGCTGGCGCTTGAATGAGATTTTTCTAAGGTCTAATTCATAAGCCAAAGCATCTTCATATATGCTCTCTAAAAGCCCTGGTCCACCCAAAATCTTGTGAACTTCAATTGCAGCGGCGATGATACTTTCTGTAATCTTGTTTTCGATTACATTTTCATCTATTAACTCCGCGCCTCTGCGCCTCAGTGCCTCCGCGTTGTGTTGCATTTGCTTAACAGCCATAGGATATGTTTCTCATTAACTCTGCTAAAACAATCGTTTATACCTAAACATAAAATTTTAATCAATAGCCATTCTATATCAAACACAGGCAAAGAGCTTAGCTCAAAATTACAAATGCAATCTATTTTAGGTGCGTTGTAGAGATGCTAGTTAAATTTTAAGCGATTATCACTTGCTCCTCCGATTCGGAATCAGATGGATACTCTAATAAAGTGATCTCTTGTTTATCAGAAGAAGCTTGTTTTATATTTTGTGCTGGATGTTTATCCCTTCTTAAGGAATCAAAAGACAGAGGATGTTCATCAGTTTCACTTAAATAGGCTTCTTTATAATCTTCAAAATTTTCCTCGTCGTCATTGAATTCCATCATAGGCGCATCGGATGGATCCTCGCTGAGGCTAAAATGATAGGCTATTTTGCGGGTTTTATCTGGATGGGTCCTATCATAAGACTTCAAGCAACAGACACCTCCGGCTATGACGAATCCGAATAGGATAGGTACTGCCACTATAGAGATAGTGGCAACATTTGCCCACATATTATTGATCGATTCGCTTTCGCAACTTTTGATATGTTCTTCAGTTCTTGCTTGGATGATATAATTGAACCATTCTGAAATGTCATCCTGAGCTTCGATCGTAATATTCCATGATCCATCATAGTATGGTGAAGTATAATTGATGTGGGATATTCGAGACCCGGTCGTGCGGTTGATATATTTCTCTGGCATGTGCCAGCAGCCTAGGCAGTTTGTATTGCATGTCAGGAACTTTTCAGCTAAGCAAGAACGCACTTTTGACACTGTTTTTTCAAAATCATGGGAGTTTAAGCTGATGTGCACCTTGTAGTATTCTGGATCCACATAGGGGCAATGCACCGTTTTGTTTCTGACATTAAAATTTACTTTTTCACCTGTAGCCATAGGGACGCACAGAACTTCCTCGGCTGACAGTTTTTCGCAATTGGTATTAGCCGCATCTACAGCCTGAGTACTCTCGAAGGTTCTCTTTACTTTTTCTGATAGAGCCTGGGGTTGGTTTGAATGTGAAAACTCTCCTGCCGAGCATAGCCAATCAAAAGCTCTTCCTACCCATGTCACTGACGGCTGCTCCCAATCGTGCATTAGAAACTGTTTCGCTTTACCATTTCCTATAAATTCCAACACTTTAAGAACGGATTCGGGCCCTGGTTGTTGGAGAGTAGTTTTTTGCTTTACATATCTTGCGCATAGGGTATTCTTGATGAGATAGACGGTTGGATCAACCCATACGTGAGAGACTGAATGCAAAGCAGCTGAAACAAGACTTTGAGCATTATAAATTAAAGGTGTTACTGACATTTTTTTTCCTTGAATAATTATAAAATAAATGAAGTGTATGAAAATTCTGGAGAATGAGTCAAGCTCAAACTATGTTTCAATGTGCTATTTTGAACAAGCTAATTAAAATCCAAAATGTTATACCTAGGCTATCTACAAATAAGACTCTTTGCTATGCAGTCATTACCGCGTCGACTAACGTATGCACGGCTTCTACCGGAATATCCGGATGGATGCCATGGCCTAGGTTAAAGATATAGGCAGGGTCGCCTTTCATGCTTTTCAGCATGTCTTTAATTTCCCGTTTGATCAGCTTTTGCGGAGCATAGAGGATATCAGGGTCCAAGTTGCCTTGAAGGGCTATATGCGAGGGAATCTGCTGCCTGATATGCGGCAGATAGCCATTCCAATCGAGGCTGATGCCTGCGGGTTGGATTTCAGCCAGTTGCGGTGCAAATACCGAAGAACCCCGGCAGAATAAGATCACCGGCACTTGTGTCACAGCAAATTCTTTCAACAAAATTTGCAAATAGGGCAGAGAAAATTCTCTAAATTGCTGATGCGCCAGCACATTTGCCCAAGAATCAAAAATTTGGAATGCATGCACACCGGCTTTAGCTTGCAGGCGCATATACTCGCAGGTGTATTGGGTGACGATGCGCAAAAGGCGATGAAAGCTTTCTGGATCTCTCAAAAGCCATTGTTTGGTTTTTTTCAGATCGCGGCTGCTCCCTCCCTCGATCATATAGCTAGCGACGGTAAATGGCGCCCCGCAAAAACCTATCAACGGCACCTTTAGTTTGGGCAGCAGCAGCTGGATGGCTTTGGCCACAAAATCAAGGCTGCTATGCACATCAAGGGTCGGCAAGTTGTCGATATCTGCCGGCTGGGTGATAGGGCGTTCAAAGACAGGGCCTACTTTTTCCTCGAAGCGCAGACCTAGCTGCAGGGCCTCTGCTAGTATCAGGATGTCTGAAAACAAAATCGCCGCGTCGAAGTTGAATACCCGCAGCGGCAGGAGCGTCACCTCGCAGGCCAGTTCAGGATCATGGCATACTTCAAGAAACGAATGCTTGGCCCTGATCTTGCGGAATTCGGGCATATAGCGTCCAGCCTGGCGCATAAGCCATACAGGAGGACGCCCGGAATTTTGACCGCGCAGGGCCTTTAAAAAAAGAGAGTTAGAGAATGCGTTCAAGGATTGCGTCCACGGTAAATCCAAATTCTTTTGCTAGGTCTTTATACGGTGCGGAGGCGCCAAAGGTGTCTAGGCAGATAGCGATGCCCTCTTTGCCGATGTATTTATGCCAGCCTTGGTCGATGCCCGCTTCGATGCTCACGCATTTTCCTAGCTGCCCGCCGAAGACACTGTGCTTGTACTCGTTGTTTTGCCTTTCGTAGATCTCCCAACAAGGCATGGAGATGACGCGGACCTCTTTGCCCAGTTTTTCTAGTTCTACGCTGACTTCCATCGCCAGATGCAATTCAGAACCTGTGGCCACGAGCGTGTAGTCTGGTTTGGCGGATTTTTCTTTTTTGAGGATATAAGCCCCTCTTCCCATGCCTTGGGCATAAGCGACTCGGGTTTCAGCTAAATCAGGCAGGTTTTGCCTGGATAAAATGATGGCTGTAGGCCCTTTGTACGTGAGCGCGGCAAGCCAAGCCATCTTCACTTCATTCGAATCGCCCGGCCGGATGACTTGCAAGTAGGGGATTGCCCGCAAAGCCGCATAGTGTTCCACCGGCTGATGCGTCGGCCCATCTTCGCCAAGGAAGATAGAATCGTGCGTAAATTGGTAGATGACTTGTTCCCGCATCAGAGCCGCCAGGCGGATGGCGTTGCGCATGTAGTCGGAAAAGGTCAAGAAGGTGCCGATAAATGGCACGATCAGACCTGTCAAAGACATGCCATTGGCAAGGGTGGCCATGCCGAATTCCCTTACGCCGAACTTGATATTGCGGCCTTGAAAATCTCCGGGCTTGACCACGGGGAAACTCTTCATCATCGTCAAATCCGATCCTGACAGGTCGGCAGAGCCGCCGTAGAGGAACGGCAAGAGATCTGCTAATACATTTAAGACCTCTTGGGAAGCCTTTCTTCCAGCGATAGGAGCTTTGATCGCGATATTCTGCAGGACTTGTTCCAGGTTTTCAGGGAGTTTTTTCTGAGACATAGCCTCGAACATGCTGAGTTTTTCAGGATTCGTTTTCGCCCACAGGTCAAAAGTTTTTTTCCATTCCATTTCTAAGGCAGCATCTTGCTGGCGCTTTTTCTTGAAATATTCATATACAGCGGGAGGGACAAAGAATGGGTCTTCCGGGATGCCCAATTGGTGTTTGGCCAGCAACACCTCATCAGCTCCCAAAGGTGAGCCATGAGCTTTGTTGCTGCCAGCTTTGTTGGGGGAGCCTTTACCGATCACCGTTGTGGCAATCACTAAGCGAGGGCGTTCTTGTTTGATCCGCGCTTCCGTCAGCACATGATGCAAGGCATCCAGATCATGTCCATCTACTTCGAAGACTTCCCAGCCATAGGCTTCATAGCGTTTTTTGGTGTTTTCGGAGAAGCATTCGCTCAAAGGACCATCTAGGCAGATATGGTTGGAGTCATAGATGGCGATCAAGTTGTCGATTTTTAAATGGCCGGCCAAGGCGGAGGCTTCGGAAGCGCATCCTTCCATGACGTCGCCATCGCTGATCAGGCAATAGACTTTGTTGTCGATGATTTTTTGAGAAGGATTGTTGAGGCGCGCCGCGGCGAGTTTCAGACCTAAGGCCATACCAATGGCGTTGCCTATACCTTGTCCAAGCGGTCCTGTGGTGGTTTCGACACCGTCGGTCTCATTCCATTCGGGATGACCCGGGGTTTTGGAGTGCAGCTGTCGGAAGTTTTTGATATCTTCTAAGGAGACATCGAATCCGGACAAGTGCAGACAGGAATATAACCACATGGAGCCATGTCCCGCGGACAGCACCAAGCGGTCCCGGTTTACCCATTTGGAATTTTTGGGATTGTGCCTTAGCAAGTAACCATACAGATAAGCACCTATTTCCGCGCACCCCATCGGCAAGCCCGGGTGACCGGAGTCGGCTTTTTGGACTGCATCCATAGACAAGCCGCGAATCGTATTGGCAATTTTGCCAAGTATTTGTTTGGTTTCTGCATCTAGAGGCCGCTGCTTAGCGCCTTGTTCTTCTTTTGATATACTTTGTGACATTGAATCCATACATCCATCTAGTGTTTATAGCTTGTTTGTAATATTTACCTATCATGCAGCAGGTCCTGCTAAATCCGCTTTTACCCAGGGGCGCGTTGCCCGTTTGGGGCCGCCTTTCCCTGGGCCACAATCTTTCGCCCCATTCTGGGGCTCTTGAATTTTTTAGCGGGAATTGCTGCCTGTCATGACAGGGTAAATTTGAATTGATCTTTTAATTTATCTTATTATTTAGGCTTTATGCAACTGAAAAAATATGGGAATTTCACTATTCTCAAAATACCCCAACAGCTACACTCCTGGAGCTTAAAACCTATGAAAGGATAAGTTATGCACTCTGTAACACCTAGAACTATCGAATATCCGGAAATTACACTGGCTCTTCCCTCTCCAGAAGAAGCGATCACTAAAAAATTTCAAGGTATGGATGCAAAGAGAAGGGCGGCTATCATTAAAGCTTTGGAGGGCACCTTTGAAAGAGATGTCGACCCCTTTAATGTCATCCAAAACTACGAGTTTAATCCCATTACCCTCAAAGGGCAGCAATCGCTTATCACATTGGCCTTAGCCTATGCACGCAAGTGGGATTCCAAGATATCGGACATCATAGAAAGCTTCGGCATAGACAAAACGCAGCCTGCAGGACATGCCGCTCTGGTCGAAATAGCTAAGCAACAAGCGGATAAATATAAATCCAATCTATCACAACATATCCAAAGCTATGGCATAGAAGCTTCCTCTCCAAAAGGTTTGACCCTCCTTCTGGAGATTGCGGCTTTGGCTGCAAAAAAAGACCTGAATTTTTCTCAGTACTTTAAAAACTACGGCTTCAATCCCTCCGATCCACAAGTCAAAGCCAAGATACTAGAGATGGCCAAAACCGCTGTTTTAAACGGTGAAAGTCATATTTCAAAATACATAAAAAACTTTGGATTAGACCCCGCAGATCCCTCTGATCAAAGAGAGCTGCTAAAAATTGCCAAGACAGCGGCCATTCATGACAAAGACTTTTCAGAATTTGTCAAGAACTATGGGATCGATTCGAGCACAGCAGAAGGCAAAAAAGCCCTGATTGAATTCGCATATAAGGCAGTGCGAAACGGAAATCATTTTTCCAAATTCGTCAAAAATTATGAGATCGACCCTTCGACGCCTGAGGGTCAAGACACCCTGATAGAACTGGCAATACTAGCAGCTAAAACGCATACAGATGACGGGGTTTCCCAGTATCTCGAAAACTATAGCATAGACAGCTCCACCCCCAAAGGACGCCGAGCCCTGATAGAGATAGCCAAACAAACAGCTCAACAATACGAAAGCAATATAGCCCAGTATATCCACAATTATGGCATAGATAACAGCACAGAAGAAGGGCGGCAAGCGCTATTTGAGATCGCTATACGCTCGATGCAAAAATATCAAACCCGCACACCGGCTTTTGTTCAAAATTTTGGCATCGATAAGTCTACCCCGGAAGGGCAGATGAAACTGATCCACTTAGCTAAGATAGGCGCTTGTCAAGAAGGTGATGTGGTTTCCCCGCATATGCAGAATTTCGGCATAGACCCCCGCTCGAAAGAAGGACATCGGGCGCTGCTGCAAATAGCCCTAGCCTCCATAAGGCACAAGCACAACACATCCATTTCTAAATATATTCAAAACTACGGATTTGACAGCCATACTCCTGAAGGCTATAAGGCTTTGAGTGAAATCGCCATGTTGGCGGCACTAAAAAACGGCGAGAACACCTCTCAATATATTCAAAACTTTGGCTTTGATCCTCAATCGATGCAGGGAAAATCGGCCCTGATGCGCATCGCCAAGATCGCTGCTCAGTCAGATGGTCAAGGGACCTCCCAATACATACAGAATTATGGCTTTGATCCGCTGACTCCAGAAGGTCAAAAATTCCTGTATGAGATAGCCGATATGGCTATTCAACAAAATCCGGAAGGAGCCTCCGGCTATATTCATCACTATGGATTAAAGACAAAAAGCCCAGAGGGACAAAACGCCCTCCGTCGTCTGGCGCTAAAGGCTGCGCGCCTGAGCAAAAATGACGGGATCGCTGCACATATTCAAAACTACGCCATCGATCCCACACAGCCTGAAGGGCAGAAGGTATTGATAAAGATTCTACATCTTTGCCTCAATCGACACTTGGGTATACTAGTTAAAAACTTGCCTATGTTTCACATCGACAGCAGTCAACCGCAAGGAAAAGAAGTCTTGATGCAGGCCGCCAGGGCTGTGATCAAATGGAATATGGGCTTCTTCAGAGAAAACCTTGCGCATTTTGGCATTGATAAAGATAGCCTGGAAGGTCAAAGCATATTGCAAGAACTGGCCAGGCAAACACAAGTCGATGTGAGGCTCTTCACCCTACCTGTACAGAAAAATGAAACAGATCCATATTACCAAACTCACCGCGATTTTGTGCTTCAGCTTGCCAAAAACACCGCTAATGAAAATTCGGAAAGCCCTTCGAATCCTGTAGGGCATGAAGCCATAGAATCCACCTCACCACCCAAAGAGTTTTCGGTGTTAGCAGGGGCAGCCAAAACCTCTGAGGTGCAACTCAAAAGTGATGTTTTTCCGGTCCTTGAAAAAGAAGCAACGCTGACAGCTCAAGAGGAAAAATCCAAGACCCCTTTTGAAAAAGCTATACAGGCCTTAGAACAAAATCCAAATTTCTTCAAAGACCTTCCTCTATATGGACTCCATGATCAAAATGACCTATTGAAATTAGCTAAAATGGCAGCTAAGCGCCGACCTTATGACTTCGCCAAATATATCCCCAACTTCGGATTGGACACATTGACTTCAGCAGTCAGGCAAGAGATGATTGAGATAGCCCGAACGCTAGCTGTCAGTCATCCTTGGGGTGTGGCAGAACATATCCAAAATTTTTCCATAGATCCCGCCACTGAGCCAGGCCAAGAAGTGCTGTTGGATATCGCCAATACCATAGCTTCGCGCAGTCTGGAAAGCCTCATCAGGCATATCGAAAAGTTCAAGCTAGACGGCTCACGACCCAAAGGCAAGCAGAAGCTCTTGAAATGGGCTAAAATGGCCGCAGAGCAGCAATGTACTGATCTATTGGCTCAACTGCACTGCTTTTGCTTAGACCAGAGCGACAAAGAGGCACTGGTAGAGATCGCCCTCGTTTCATCTAGAAGCAAAGTGTGGGACTCCATTCGCTGCTGTGAAGCATATGGGATAGATAAGAAGACCCGCGAAGGCCAGCAGGCTTTGATCCAAATAGCCAAAATAGCTGCAGAAAAACAGCCGTATGATTTTCCTCCCAAGGTAAAAAATTACGGGATCGATCCGTCTACAGCAGAAGGTCAAAGCGGCTTGATAGAAGTCGCTAAGATCCTAGCAAAATCGAACTATGGGGATAGGCTTTTCGCCAACCTCGAGGATTTTGGAATAGATTCCAACACCCCTCAAGGGCAGCGAGCCTTAATAGACATTGCCCTGATAGCCGTTGGTGCACATGACAGTGAATTCGGCCGGTACATCAATAATTATAAGATCGACCCTAACACTCCAGAGGGAAAAGCCGCTTGGCAAGAAATAGCGCGAAGGTTTGCCCTCAAACGCAGTTCCGATTTTAGTGAGCACCTGCTGAAGTTTCCTATTGATTTCTTTTCCGAGGAAGGACAGCGAGAGCTGATTGAAATCTCCAAGAGTTTATTAAATTTGGAAGGATATCCAACACTCAACCTACAATTAGGCCTTGATGTAAATACAGAGATAGGCAAACAGGGCCTGTGTGAAATAATCCGGCTAGCCATGTTAAAAACCCCATCCTGTGCAGCTCTTGCCTTGCCGCTTTTCGATTGGGATGCTGCAATTGATGGCAAAGCCTTTTTATTAGAATGCGCCTTAGCTGCCGCTGGTGTAGATGGATGCAGTGTTTCCAAACATATCCACAATTTTTGTTTCGACAATTACACTAAAGAAGGACTAAAAGCTCTGATCGATGTTGCCAAGCTGGCTATGAAAAACAACAAAAAAGCTCAACACTATATCGAGAACTACGGACTCGATAACACAGATCCTGAAGGGCAGGAGGCTTTGAGCGAAATTGCCTTGATAGCCGCCGAAACTCACGGTGTAACCGAAACCATAGAGCTCTTTGGCATTGATCCTAGGAATAAGCGTGTCTTAGCAGAAATTGCACTGAAGTCGGCAAAAAAGGATCCGGAAGAACTTTCAAAGCATATTCAACTGTATGGATTCGATCCCGGAAATGAAGCTGACAGAAGCGTATTGATAGAAGTCGCTAAGGTAGCGATGGAAAACGGTGGGATTTCCCAATACATTCAGAATTATGGTATAGACGCTTCCACGCAAGCAGGGCAGAAAGCCTTATTGGAAATTGCGGAGTTAGCTGCTAAAAACCATCCCTTTGATCTCTCAAAACATGTGAAAAACTATGGCATAGACACCTCGACTCCGGAAGGACGTCAGGCGATTATCCACCTGGCTCGCATTGCCCTAAATTGGAGGTATATTGGTATATGTGAATATGTCCAAAACTACGAGTTAAACACATTGGACGTTGAAGGATGGGCTGTTTTAGCCGAATTAGCTAAGGCCAATGCAGATCGCTATGAAGGCGCTTATATCCATCAATGGATTCACTTATTTGGATTTCAGCAGCATGGAGCAGAAGGCCAAAAAATCTTAATCGAAGTGGCTACTATAGCTTCGCAAAAATTAGAGAGCTGGAGGGTCGCCGAAAACATAGAGCGGTTTGCCATTGACAAGACGACGCCACAGGGTCAGGTAGGATTAGTACAAATTGCCAAGCATATTGCTAAACAATACGGTGAAAAAATATCTCGATTAATCCCCTATTTTGGCTTGGATACGGCCTCTATAGAAGGTCAGGCCGAGCTGATAGAAATCGCAAAACTCGCTGCGGCTCAAGACGGAGAATACACCAGTGAAATGATTTCCAATTATAAAATAGATCTGTATTCCGAACAAGGACAAGCCGGATTGGCGGCTATCGCCAAAATCGCTGCCCAGCAAAATGGCACTGCCTTAGCGCGTCATATACAAAAGTATGGCATTCAGGGGCATCACCCTAAGGGGCAGCATGCTTTGATAGACATTGCCAAAATTGCCGCCCAACAACCGGACGGGATGATAAGCCAGTATATACATTACTTCGGCATCGACTCTCGCAATCAGCAAGGGCAGCAAGCGCTAATCGAGATCGCCAAAATGGCTGCAAGGCATAACGGAAGCGACGTTACGACGCATATTTCTAACTATGGAATTTGTAAGAACACCGTTGAGGGACAGCAGGGCTTGTTTGAAATCGCCCAACTGGCGGTTGAATTTGGGCCTTCTAATTATTCAAACATCTTCAAATATGGAATTGACTTTTCTACTACGGTCGGTAAAAAGTATGCGCTGGACTTATACAATCGAGCCGCTATGACCATCCTCATGAAGTCCAGCTGGAATAAAGGCTCGATTGACTCACGTTCAGATGTCATCAAGAACAAATCCATGCATTTACCGTTTGCTCTTTGCTATATCCTTACAAACGGACAGCCTTTTTTAGAATTATCGAAAAACAAAAAGGATGATGCCACCTACATAGACCAAAGCTTGGCCTTATGCCAAACTCGCTTCAATTTTGCTCCTTCCGAGTTGCAATGGATCAGAACCAAACAGGCAAAATATAAAGATACACCGTCATATCAAATGAATTTGATCCAGTGGTTTACGACCACAGCGTCGGTGTGCTGCGCACGCCAAGATTTGGAAGTTTTGTTCAAAGAACAAAAGATCCTGTGGTTGATATCAAAGTTATCCCCTTTGCTTAGGGATGCCATCACGAAGCAGTATATCTACATATCTTTTGCGCAGCGAGAGCCTGTGTGGCGTAAATTCAGGACGCTATCAGAGAATATGCAGCATGTGGAATTAGCCTGCCTGCTCTTTGCCCTTTTTCCCCAAGATCAGCCGGAGATTTATAGCCAAGCCATCGAATGTCTTAAAAAAGAGCGCGAATTCAAGGAAGCCAGCCATCAAAAGCTGCTGTTGGAAACGCTTTTAAAAATCAAAGATTGCGATCTGCCACCCAATCAGATATCGGCGGTGGTGCGCATGTTATTTGGCTTGCCCCTAAAACGCAGAGTGCTGGCTTTCCGCCAGGTGCAAGACCTCTTGAATTTTAAAGGTCATATCTTTTTGGAAAATATCAGCTCATCTGAAGAAATCTCCCAAGCTCTGGAAAGCCTATTCAGGCAGCGCATGGGTCTTGAGGTCGATCAATTTGCCGAGAAGTATGATGCAACCTTAGCACGGTGGAGGCAACCAGCGAGCATTATGACCTACGCTGCCAAGCTGCAAGAGTTGCCATTATACGAAAAAAACAAAGCACTCGAATTTTTCAAAGAGCTCTTGATCGGAGTTTTAGATAACACCTATACTCAATGTAGATATGCCACAAAAAAAAATCCGCATTTAGCAGAGATAGCCAGCAAACATCCGCAGGTCTTCGCCAAATGGCAGCAACCGATAGCGCTGGAAGCCACGGCTGTCAAGAGCCAACTCAATTATAAAGACGAAGAACCCCTCAGCTACAAAATTGTCAAAAACCTTAAGGAAGCTTTGGCACATCATCATCTGGGCGGAGAGCAGCAGCCGGAGCTTTTCCCTGATCTGACAGAATATATCCATGGACGTCTCGAAAGCAAAGCAGCTTATTCACAAGTGGAAAAGAAGTTAATACCCCTGAGCCGACGTCTCGAGGCCGATGAAATGGCTGTCAAAAATCGCCTGTTAATTGAAAAGAAGGTGCTAGAAGTTATGTCTCTGCCCGATAACCTAGAAAAGAAATTAATAGATTTAAAAAGCCAGCTGCCTAAAGAGTGTGAATTTTTCAACGATATCGAAGGTGCTTTAAGGTCACTCAAAAAAACTGCTGAACACAGCGAAAACCTCATGACCGTTGTCGATACGGACCATCCCAACCACCTCTTACTGATGGGCAGTGAAGTCGATGGAAGCTGTCAAAGGGTGGATGGGTCTCCTCATCTGAACAAATGCCTGCTGGGATTTTTGCTAGACGGTAAGCATCGGTTGGGAGTGGTATGTGATAGCCAAGGCAAGATTACTGCCAGGTCTGTATTTCGGCTGCTATTAGATTCCACAGGTCAGCCGGTCCTCTTTCAGGAAAGAGTTTACAGACAAGGCCATAGCAATAGCTATGACCTGCTGCTGAGGCAGCTGGCAGAAAAAAAAGCCGCCCAGCTAGGCGTCCCTTTGGTATTTTCCCAAAATGAAAAGCTTAGCTCTGAAGTCACCGTGGCTTATCCTCATTCCGTGCATGCCAAAGAAAAAAATATCCCCTTCGAATATGTCGATGCGTATCGCATGGGGATACAAAGAGAAGCCTATACCATCAGCTCTGTGGTTCAGCTCAAACCCAAGGAGTGACAAGTCAACGCAGGGGAGAAAATCGCAACAAGCCTACTATTTTCTGGGCTTTTTTTGGGCGTTGGCGATAATAGGAGCATAATGTAATCTTTACCCAAAAAGAATCCATGGGACACGTAGCAAGTACACAAATTCTAGGCGGCGGCAGCTTCCACCTTGCCCCTGCGATGTGGTCCATAGGAGCCATGGTCAGCAAGGTCCATGGCATATGGAAGCTGTACATCAAAGGCACCACCTACCTCAATCCCGATAATTTTTTTGGGCTTTCAGCCGGGCTCATGTATGAAAGCCTCATCGGGGATAGAACCTTGCTGAAATTACCTACAGTGCCATTTTTCATCATGGCCAAGTTTTTGGACCTCTTTGAGCAAGAAGATGCCTGGGAAAACAGCTTTAGGCTTTGGAAAGAAGCCTTGTATGGAGCACAGCCTATCCACGCCGACTATACACAAGCGATCAGCCGCTATAAGATTTCATGGATAAGGTATCAATGCCAACAGCTGATAGGCAGAATTCAAAGAATCGCCGCCAGGACCTTTCAATTTGCCTGGGATAGTGTCCAGCTGATCTTGAGGATTATGGATATTGTGGAATTCATCACGCTAGATCCGGCCAAATTGAATGCGCTGCTGACAGTTAGCGTACGCGAAAGCGGATTGAATATCCCGCGTTGTTTGAATACCTTAGTGCAGAACAAGTCAGTATTTCTCAAGCGCTTGGAACAAAAGGAAGCCGGCATCGAGCAGGCTTTACAGTTGCTGGAAGCCAAAACCACACATGCCGCGGACATTTTGGAAAAGGTTAAAGCTTTATTGGATAAGTGTGAACACGGACTTGTGCTCTATGAAAAGGCAAGTACAGCCGTAGGGTCTGCCCTAAAGGAACTTGGAAAAAAATGCCTCTACGACTGGTCGCCGGAACCTCTTCGGCAAATGCTTAGAGAGCGGGGAGTCGCACCCATATCTGATCACGAAGACAGGTTCCAAAAAGTTCTATCTGCGAATCTAGCCAAACCTGCCAGACCCCTATTGTCCTACGCCAAGCGAAAAACTATCAAAACCCCTAGCCTGCCAAAAGGGGATTCGAGTTCCTCTTCAGATAGCAGTGTATGGCAGGCGTGGTCTGGAAAACACAACACCTTCAGCCCTTCGGCCGAACAGATTCGCTCTGCCTATCCAAAGCTGCTAAAAATATAGTAGACTTCTTTCATAATTTATTTCCTAGCCCCTGCCCGTGCCCGTGCCCACCTTGTTTTAAATTCCATATCCTAATCCCGATAAAAGGGTTTGAACCACTGTGATCAGCGATAGTAGTGTGAAGGGGGTTAAACCACAGAGGGAGGGAGGGCAGTGAGACAAGAGTGAGTGCATAATAGAGGAATGGGTGAGTATACTTACATGCAAATTTGCGTCTGTAAATAGTGCAGAGTGGAAGTAAAAGGATTCAAATTACTTTTTAATCTAATTGCCGGTATATTTATATCTGAATTCATGTATGACTATCTAGATTTAATAGATAAACAAAGATGGTCGAGCAGGGGAAAGGGTAAGGGCACAAATCCATACATTATTTGTGAGCTCACACTTGTCTCACTGCTCTCACTGCGCTC
>CAYMKI010000030.1:18041-26343 GCA_964390695.1 uncultured bacterium | reverse complement strand
GCTAGCAGATTTATGTGACGATCAAAAGTTATGCGGCACTGATCGATCATGCTGCTAGGCAAATGGTCTCTACACTCGTCAAGTCCCTCTTCAAACTTTGACGTAAATGGAATGCGCGGATCTACTTCTAGAAGATCTGGCTGGGTAAGATCTCCATAGCCCTGCGTTTTTGTATCATGAATTTGGGCGAGAATGCTGCCAATCTCATAAGCTAAAGTCTCACTCATATCTTCGATATTTAGGAGATGTCCAGGTAAGCACTCCATCAAAATAGCCCCATGGAGGTCAACCGATGGCTCTACAAGTTGAATAATGCGTGGAACGGGTATCTTATTTTCTAAAAGTCTCAAAAAATACGTTTCTCGCTGATAGTCCCCTGCACGAGAACAGATCTTTAAAATATACTCTCTACCCTTGTCTACAGCTATTCTATAAACGACTGCAACCATAGCATCTTCATGCTCAATTAGCGAAAATTTGGCGTCAGGAAGATGGAGCAAATCTTTGTATTTGGCAATTTGGAGATTCATATTTTTTTGAGTATCTTCATGGTCCAATGATAGGGTAGAGCTCTTAGGAAACGGCATACAATTGCATAAAAAAGGGAGGGCTCCCCATGAGACTTACCCTTAACAGCAAAATCGGCCATATATCTAGCCATTTTTTCAGGTTGCCAAGTAAAAGGAAGACGGCCTTTGAGACCTTTAGTAGCTACCGGTCCGGAATAGACGATTGAAAATTTAAGATTCGTTCCGAAATAGGTTAAAGCCAAACTTTCAAAAGCCTTCGAAATGGCAGCTTTTGAGGCACAATAGGCGCTTCCGGTCGGGGGTGCAAATATTGCATTGATAGAACTAGTGACAATAAAATTAGCTCCACCATTATTCTGAGCTGGTCTATTCCAAAATTCAACAAATGACAACACACCAAAATAATTGACAGCCATAATTTTCTCATGAATGGAAAGGTCGAAGGCATCGGGATTCTCAATCACTTTTTCCCCGGCTATACCTGCATTCATAAAAAAATGCGTGGGACACATGCCTGCATCTAGGATATCCTTTGAAGCTCTTTTTATGTCAGATTCCTGCGATACGTCACAGATAACCGGCATAAAGGAATTCCCGAGCTCTTTTTGGATAGCTGCAAGTCTATCTTGAGAGCGAGCCATTCCGATGACAAACCATCCCCGCGCGATCAACTCTCGAGATAAGGCTTCTCCTATACCAGAAGATGCTCCTGTAATTAAGGCTATATTTTTAGATTTCATAACTTTTACTTTATTTCATTTGGCAAGCCGGCAATCAACGTATAGTATAACCCTTCTTTCTCTAGCATGTAAATCCAAAATGAATTTTTCAAATGAGGTTTAATCTGTGCTGTTGCAGAAAATGAATGGTCTCATCCAAAAAATAACTCACATCATTTTGTCTCTCATAAAATCTTGGCAATATATGAACTACAAACTCTTTAAAATTGGGAGGAAGCAGCTTCAAATTAAAAAGAAAGGGCTCGATTCTCTTCAAAGCAGGATCGTATACATCATTGAGGACGAATAGGACCTGCAGAAGAGCATCCATTGCACGAAATAAATGGAACTGATAGGCAAGAATGCCAATATTCCTGGCTGTATAATCCTTGAGTTCTTCATGAGCTTCAAGAAGAACAGGATAAAATTCTTGAAAAATGGCCTTTTTTAGCAGCTCAGGAATAGGCCGTATCTTCGATCGAATCTTTTGTATAAAGTGATTGCGATCATACAGTATTTGACTAGCTTCGATTAAACCCAGAAACGTATAGGGTCTAAAAGGAAATTCATTACATGAAGTTTTATGCTTTACGATTAGATTATCGACTATAAGACCCACCCAGCGGGTTGTATTATAGCCAATTTCCACCCTTTTATCTTGAACCAACAGCTTGTCATTGATAGGAGACCAGGAGTTGTCCCATCCTTTATCCTTCTGAATACTTTTTGGAGCGATTTCAATTATTTTTGCTTTGGGAATTTTTTCATAAACTTCTTGCCTATAGGTTGGAATCGGGATCTCTTTCAGCAATACTAGAAGATCGAAATCAGAATGCTCGTCCTGCGCATTTTGAGCGTATGACCCATAAAGCAATATAGCTTGGGCTTTCATATTATCTATCATCATCGAAATTGTTTCTTCAATAATCATAAGTGTCCGATCTTCTAAGAAACGCTTTCGATGATCCTTTCTATCGCGCAGTCGATTTCTTCTTCCGTGGTAAAACGACTTAAAGAAAATCGCAGGGCAGAGGCGGCCTGTTTGCGGCTTAAGCCCATATTGAGCAAGATCCGGGAAGGCTCCAAAGCTCCTGACGCACAGGCTGATCCATGGCTGGCCGCGATCCCCTTCATGTCCAATTTTGCCAGCAATGTTTCGCCTTCGACGCCTTCGAAGGTCAAATTGGTGGTATTGCAGATGCGCGGGCCTTCGCCATTGACAAATACCCCCGGGACGTTTTCTATGAGCGTTTTTTCCAGTTTATTTCTGAGGTAAGCCATCTGCTCTGCTTTTTCCTCTTGAACGGAAGCTAGAATTTTTAAAGCCTCAACCATGCCCACAATTCCCGGAAGATTTTCCGTACCGGCACGGCGTCCGAACTCTTGTTCGCCGCCAGTAATCAAGGGGGATAATTTTAATGTTCTGCGCAAGTAGGCAAAACCCGTGCCTTTAGGGGCGTGGAATTTATATCCGCTGAAGCACATCGCCGAGACGCCATCGGGTATGACAACCGGTTCTTTTCCCAACCAGGCCACTCCGTCGACCAGCAAAGGAATCCCTTTTTCTTTGGCGATGGCAGCAATGGCATTTATGTCTGTTTTTACCCCGGTCTCATTATTCACAGCCATCAAGGCTATCAGACAGGTGTCTGAGCGCAATGCAGCTTCTACCGCCTCGGGTTTGACCGCACCCCATAAGCCTGGATGTAAATAGGTGGCCTGCATACCTAACGTTTCCAGATATTTGACCGTTGAATATACGGCAGGATGTTCTACAGAAGATGTGACAATATGACCGCGTGGCTGCAAGGCGGCAATTCCTCGCAACACCATATTCAGGCCTTCAGTTCCGGAAGAGGTAAAGACTATCTCTGTAGGTCTGACCTTAAGAAATTGTGAGATGAATTCTCGGCTGGCAGAAAGGATCTTGCGGGCCTCTAGGCCAGGTGCATGCAGGCTTGAAGGATTCCCTTGAATGGTTTGGAGATGTTGGATAATAGACGGGATAATGCAAGGGTCCACAGCTGTGCTTGCATTATTGTCCAAGTAGATTCTACCGTTCATGTACTTCCTGGACCTTGGCTATCACAACGGTAATATTATCTTGACCGCCTTGGGATTTAGCTTTTTGCACTAACTCCTCAGACATATCTTTGAGACTTTGTTTTTTATTTAAAATATCTTCTATCTCTTGCGCAGAGGCCAAATCCGACAAACCATCCGTACACATCAGAAAAAGATCTTGGTCTAACACCTCACAAGTACGTATAGAAGGCTCAACAAAAGGTTCCGTACCTATGGCTTTGGTGATAATGTTTTTGTATAAAAAGTTTCCAGCTTGGGTTCCGCTTATTTTGCCCTGGTCCATCATCTCGCACAATAAGGAATGATCTTTGGTAATTTGGGTCAGTTTATGGTTGCGAAGACGATAAATGCGACTATCGCCGACGTTGCCAAATATTAAGCCTTTAGGATGGAAGTGCAAGAAACACAGCGTGGTGCCCATGCCGCGCAGATCCTTATCCTGCCTGGACATCTGGTAGACGTGTAGATTGGCTTCTTGGATAGCATCTACGATAATCTCTCTGGCAATATTGAGGTCGATCTGCTCGTCGCGATTATTCAATCTCTTAGCCAAGATCTGGCATAATTTGCCCACAGCTTCTTTGGCGGCAATTTCACCGGCTTGATGCCCTCCCATCCCATCTGCTACGACAAAAAACCGTTGTTGGGATATTTTAGACCAGACATCTTCGTTATTTTCTCTAACAAGTCCAATATCAGATATACCGACAGCAAAAACTCTATAGGACATCAGCTTTGTGACCATATGCTGTATTCACTAGTTAACTTAAAACCATTCTAACAGCTTATTTTTTAATTTTAAAGAGATAAATTGCTCATAGAAAAAACATTTTTTCCTATGAGAGCAATTTATGACCCCAATCCCCTACCTCACGTGGTAGGTCAGGATTTTCCACTGCCCATTGCTCTGCTTTTGAAGCGTCAGCAATTCATTGGCATCAGCTTGATTTAAAAAGGCCGTCTTGTAATAGAGAACCAAATATTCCCCTTTAGGAAGCCCCTTGGGATCGTTCGCTACGCGTTTTTCCTGTAGCTGCCTGGAGGATACAGAACCTAAAGGCTTGCGGATGCTTTCCATGGCTTTATTCCATTCTTTTTTGGATATGGTCAATTGGAAGGAGAGAGCTCCGACCTCCCAGCTGTTATCATATTTACCTTGATCGATAAGGTTGAGCCAGGCTTCTGCTGCGGCGATACCATTTTTTAAGTCTTCTTCAGAGATATTCGCCTGCACAGAAGAGGCCGCTGGAGCCTGTGCCGGATGAGCTTCCGCATAAGCTGCGGCATTTACGAAACAAAACATGGCCAAAGAAAGCACCATGGCCGCTTGGGAAATTAAACGATTGTTCAACATATGTACGTCACTCCTTAAGGGTTGGCTTTCATCTGCTCGGGAGCCTTATACCTGCCAAGGTATAGGATCGTCCCTTGAATTCTATCCATCACCACATATATAAATGGGTGGTCGGCTTTAAATATCATGGCTCCTTCAGGGAGCCCTGCGGTTGCATCGCTCACCGCAAGAGGATTAGCCGAGATGGCATCGCTGCCCTTTTCATCAATGGAGAGGTAAGCTCCATGGATGACTCGTTTTAAGTAGAGACCGCTCTTGGCGCTGATGCCGCTGAAATCCGCCTGTTCGGTGAACAAGGTTTGCATGCCCGATCTTGCAAGTAAAGCTCCGATGTCAAATGTCTGTTGTATGGTAAATTTTGGAATAGTCACTATGCAGGCTTCTTCGCGCATTCCGGCCAACCAGCCGACCCAATTGTCATTGTAAAACTTTTCTTCAATCGAGGCAAGGCCAAAATTCGCAGAAGGTAGAATGATTACCATAGCTAATTCCGGAGTGCCTTTAAAGCCTCCTCTGTAAGGAAGTTCTATCATAGCCATGTCATTGTTTTTAAACACTTTAAACTTACCGGAGAGCGACATCATCTTCGCGCTGGTAGTAGTTTTTGCATCCAAAAAAAAAGGCCCTTCTTTGGTCAGGGCGGGATTGAAAGGATGATGCCACACCCCTTTAAAAAAAGCGCTGCTGGCTAATATCATGGGAGGTTGCCCCGCCACATCTTCCTTTTGAATTTCCTCAGTAATTCTACCCTGCGTTTTTTCGCGGATCCAGGTATTCATATTATACCTGGCTCCTTCGGAGTTTCGGTTGAAATCGACATATTTAACCCCTTGAGGAAAAGCGCTGTTTACCAAATCCGTATAATTTTTTAGCGGGGCAAAATCTCTTTGTATCCACAAGGCATTGCCAAAAAACAAACGGCACTCATTCGAGCCTAAGAACCAGGCTGTTGTATAAAACTTATTTAATCCGGCAAAGACCTCATTCACCTGCCTCGGCTGACTAAGAAAGCGCATAACGGTTCGCATCTGTTCCTGAGAAGCGCTCTTGACCCCTGCATAAGGTATAGCCAAAGCGGAAGCGATGCTATAAGGTGAAAAACACAAGTTTCCCGAAGTCCCCCTAAGCGAATCATAGAGTTCAAATCCCACGATATTACTGCCTCTAACCAACAAACGTATATTTTCTTCAAGAGCTTGCTTTGTAGTTGGAGCTTCCGGCGTCAGCTCTTCCTCAGGCGGTGCCTCTGTTTTTTTCGGAGAGTTTTCCGCCAGGGCATCGGTGCCTGCGAGCAAACCCAAAATCCAAACGCCCAAAAATACAAATTTATGCATACTTAAACCGAATTTGAAGGATCTTGCAGCAAAATAATCGCCGTGCTAAAGGCATTGAACGCCATATGTAAACCCCAAGGGGCCCATAAAGATTGCTGCCGTTCGTAGATAAATCCAAGGTAGCAGGAGAGCACAAATAACGACAACAGCAATTCTACATTTCCCCATCCCTGACTGATAGAAAAATGAAAGCCCGCAAACAATAGAGAAGTCACGACAATAGCTGTGCGACGGTTTACACGCTGCATCATCCAATTCTGAAAGAACCCTCGGAACAGCATCTCTTCGGCAAACGGGACGACGATGACAATCACGAAGATGGTGCAAGCAAGTAAAAGGGGATAAGAAAGAACTGCCCTTAAATTTTTGACCGCGACCTGATCGACAGGCTGTGTATATCCCGCCAGGTAAAACAGAGCTTCCACCCCCTGGCTGATGACAATAATTAAGGGATAGCTGATCCCCCAGGCCATTATCCCCATGCCGACATCTCCGAAAACTTCAGGTACTTTTTTAGCCATACCTCCGCCCCAAAAAAGCGTTTTCCGGGCTTCAAAGTGCAGGGTGCAGCCGTAGATCAACACCGCTAAAGCTGATGTAAATATCGCCATGAGATTTAACCAGCCTCTGGTTTGTACATTTAAATGTTCCAACCCTTCCTGCAGATCCCTATGCCCTTCCAGCAACAATTTTAGGCTAACCCCTAGCGGAACCACAATGAGCTCCATGGCCAACAACACACCAAAAGCCGTCAGGACTAAACCCAATGAGATCGATCTCTTATGTTGACAAGCGGAATACGACAAGATGTAAAAGCCTCGCGTCCATGCAAAATATGAAATAACCCCCCACATCAGAAAGGCTCCCATAAAAACATGTACGTGTTCAAGAAACAGTTGATCCATAGCCTCTCTCCTTCAGACCCAACCCAATCATCTGGGTATTGCCAATAAAATTCAAATAAGAATATATTCCAAGAACACACAAAAATAAAAGTATTGCATGACCCATCCCCGATTTAACATCCTAAATTCCAAAGAGTCAACGCCCTCACAGCAAGCCGCTCCAAAATCTAGCCTCCCACTAAAAAACACTCGCAGGCAAGAATTTCAAGCGCGTTTCGATCGGCTGTGGCTGTTGGATCCCAAACACTTTGACGCTACTAAAAATAACCGCGAACGGGAAAGAATAGCTCGTACCCTAGATCTCATACTTCGCCACATGAATTTAGAAGGAATAAAAGTAGCCGATCTTGGCTGCGGTTCGGGTGAGCTCACACGACAACTAGCGGCAAGAAATACCGAAATTGATGCAGTAGACATATCTTCAAATGCCTTGAAGGAACTGCAAAAGCACGAGATGGTCCGGATACATGCCATTCAAGACTTCGTACCATCGACAACCCTGCAAGAAAACCATTATGACTGTGTCATCAGCACCGAACTCATCGCCTATCTACCTGAAGAGCTTTATAGGCTTTATTTTTCCGAACTATCCCGTCTGGCCAAACTAGAGGGTTGGATCGTTTGCTCGACATCTATTGACATTGGTACGCAGGAAGGCGTTCAGCGGTTCATTTCTCTCGCCGAGACCGAAATCCATCTGCACGAATGCATCCTTAGCTATCATAAATTCGCCATCTGTTTAGCCGATTTTTTAAAAGCTCCATCGCGTTTTATCAAAGCGGCGACAGATGCTGAATATCGTAAGAAAGAATTAGAGAATCGTTCAAGTGTATCTCGAAGTTGGTTTTGGTTCAACAGCACCCGTGTTGGAAATCTATTCTGGAGACCTGTCAAATTCCTTTGCAGCCCTCTAGTTCAATTGGTGACTCAGAACAGAAACATACTGCTTGCCTTAGAAAAATTATGCCGTGCGTTATGCGGAGAAAATGGCATTAGCCATATCATTATTTTAGGAAAAAGAAAGCCTTTGTTCACTCCCGAGATTCACACATCTGCGCCCGAAGAACTGAAGCATAAAAAGCAATTGTGGGAATGAAATAACCTGAAAAGAATATGGGCAAAAAAAACATCCCAACTTCACATCTCAACATCCTGCCGGCGAAGCCGATCCTATTCATCCTGTTTAAAACCTAAAAAGAACAAGGATAGGCAGGATCGGCTTCGCCGGCAGGATGAACAAGTTCGTTATTTGTGTAAATTGTAGCACAAAAAAAATTGCGCGAATGAAATAACCTGAAAAGAAAATAGGCAAAAAAAACTTCCCAACTTCACATCTCAACATCCTGCCGGCGAAGCCGATCCTATTCATCCTGTT
>CAYMKI010000030.1:0-17941 GCA_964390695.1 uncultured bacterium | reverse complement strand
GCACAAAAAAAATTGCGCGAATGAAATAACCTGAAAAGAAAATAGGCAAAAAAAAGACCGGAGATTATCTCAAGGCATAAGGCGAAATTCTTAAGGCTGCTACATTCCTGTCCTGACCTAGTTCGAACGGCCTTATCCCATGAGGTCCCCGATCGAAAAAATTGTAACACATTTCCTATTTACGGCTCAAGGCTTAATTAATAACGCCTTAAAGCTATAAACTGACAAAAATGGAATAGATAAAAAACATTTTACACCCAAACAATCAGAAACATCGGATTCAGTTTGGTTTCTCAAGAAATTTAGTTGTAAAATTTTCATGCGTCCAGGGTGTAAAGAAAACACCTTTTAATACATTGCTACTATTCTTTCCGACATAAATTTCCGCATCATACAGGACTTCTTTTGGTGCATATACCTTTCGACCAGGAGCCATGGCAGCAAAATAAGCCGCAATAGGCTTTTCCCGGACAGGGAGTTTGACTCCCTGATAACCGGCATGGCACGCAGCAAGTATAATCGTAGCATGGGCATCCAGTTTCTGAAAGCTATTTTGCAATTTTGGAAGAGTCTTGGCATTGATATCTTCATGAACTAACGCTATTTCCTGATAACTACCATGAGCGAGTATCCACAGGCTCTGAATTTTATTCCCATTGGAAGCTAGTTGGTTGATAACACGGTCGATGTCTGCAATACAAGAGACTCTTTGATGTACGATCTTATATCCTATGGCACAAGCGTACAACTTGCTAAAAAGAAGATACTTACCCATACATTTATTTATACGGTTTAACAAACCGGTACGGTCATTATTCGGATCATGGGGGGTTGTCAAATAGAGGCAGACACTTTGGTTTTTGGCCCATGCAGGGCTAGAAAACAAGAGATAATGACAGACAGTGGCCATAAATTGCATAATACCTTCCCTTGGGAAATTAAAGTTCATAATATCTGGACAACTATTCAAAATTGTGTTTACTATAAGCTACTCACTAGCGTGAAAAGCAGGGTCAACAATCACATCTAAACCAGGAGAAATTTTATATGGCAAATCCTCTACAAACTCCAGATTATTCGTACACTTTTCCACTCAACGAAAAAGGAATTGAAGATAGCTGCCGCCAATTGAATGAAGTACTAGAAAAATCCAGGTCTCAAACGGATTTAAAAATAAGCTTCATATTTAGTTCTGCAGAACAACCCCACGATCATTTTTCTACAGTCTATGAACGTAATATTCAACACAAACTCACTATTTTGGGATTAAGTAAAGAACAATCCGACCCTATAATGAAAGTGTTTCAACAGCATAACATACAAATAGCAAGCTTAAGTCAAACCACCGGTCCAGTTACAAAAACGGAACAAAGAGGGAACATCATCCACGGCGATCGAGTCGTTAACAAGTCTATTAAAGGCTTAAGTCTGAATGTATTGCGATCTCTTTTTCCGGGAACAAGCGATGAAGAACTAAAGAAAATGTTACTATAACATCCCAAACTATCATATAATTTAGGCCAATAGCTTGCGCTATTCCATACGCAGGCCTTTGGCCTAACCTTCTTATAAAATCCCCTTTTTCTCCAGGCGTTTTAAATATTTGCCGCCATCGATGAGCACCATATCTGTTCCCTTAAATTCTGCCATAACCCCATTTATCCTGTCGGCGAGCTCATCTACATTTAGTCCGCGTTCTTCGCCTGTATTGGGATCGAAAAAGATGAATTCATTATCACCTGTTTTCTTAACTAATAGTGAATGACCTGTAAAAGAGGCTCCTTCTTTATGAAAAACTTCCAGCTTTATCACCTGGTCTTTCTTCACCTTGTCCAATCCCTTCTTAAGAATCTTTGGATTGACTACAATGGCACCATCAGGCTGCTTCTGTATTAATTCCTTCTGTTTACCGTAGGATAAAATATTATCAGGGTAAACCCCTAGAAAATAGGCGCGCATTCTTTCAAACACACCATATACATCCATGAGATGACTCTTTTTAATATAGTCCGCGTTCAAATTTTTCACATTGATTTCATCTTTTAGCGCATTTATATTTTTGCCTTTTCCCATTAGGTTATTGATAAGCATATAGTTACATACAAGTTCGCAAAGACCATCAAAGCGAGCGATGAAATTGTTTAAAGTCGCTTTATCCTTAAAAGTCGTTTTATCTATCACATTTACAGCTTGATTAAAGGGAACTTGCATCACTGGAATCTCCATAGAAACCATATTATGGTTAACGCCATATATAGTCTTTGTGAGATTTATTTCCGTAACGTTGGCTTTATATGTATTTGCATTCAGTTCTTTAAATAGTTTATCATTTACGCTCTTATCGGATTCGTCTTTAGGGATTTCTGCCTTTATGGGTCGTTTGATGTATATTGCCTTGGCGTTTTTATCTTTATCGAGAAGGAGATCCTTTAGTAGAGGCGAAATTTTTTGATTATCCGTTATTTCTTCGTTTTTAAGATGTTTAGCGTGAATAGGCTCAGCCTTAACCGGCTTGGTAATTTTTTTTAAAGCGTCTGAGATATTCTTATTTTTCTCTGTATAATCTGGAAAACTGGCAGGAAATGACATAAACCCTCCATATTTTTATATTAAAACAATGTTAGGTATGTGTATATATTATAACAGATATAGCTATTTGTTTGTCTGCCATCTAAGATTTCAACCAGCACCCCCCGCTAAATCCTCTATTTTTACCCAGGGGCGCGTTGCCCCTTCGACGTTGCGACGGTTCGTGATTTTTTTAGCCGGAGCTGTTGGATTCCAGCTCATTCAAGCGAAGGGTTAAGACATCCGACTCTAGATATACGCTCTTATGCGTTGGTCTATCCGATAGGGTCACATCTACAGGCACGGCCCTTCGTCCTTTGAAAATTTTCAGCAGGCTTGCATCGGCTTGCTCTTCGGGTATAACCAAGGTGAAGGTTTCATGTTTTCTCCCTAAAAAAGTCCTCCATCCTAGGCGTTTATGAAGATAAAGCTCGTATTTTTTTCCGTTGAAGGTGAGATGTATTTGCGCATGATAGGTGTCTGCATCGAAATTCCTCAAGGTCAGCTGGATCCCACTTACATTCCCCCTGTATACAGGAGTAAAGGGCATAGCTGCGGCTTGAGTGAGTGAAAATGGCTTTGCCAGAGGCTGCTCCCATGAAGTATCCACGCTATCGCAAGGCACAAATTCCCATGGAGTTTCAGACTGCAGATTGGGCTTGCGATAATAGCCTATTCGCCCATCTTGAGTTTTAGCCGCTAGCCGCAATTCATACGCATCGTTACCGGGCCCTGTTTGGTCTATATTTATTTGATTATAGGCGACTAAGATATCTGCAGGCAGAGGGTGCTCTCTCCAGCCTTGATTTTCAACTCTGTCCGGCAAAATTCTCACTTCGGGATGGGATTTTTTTTCTGTTTGATAGGCATAATGATAAGAGGGATTTCCGCCCATGGTGTCGATATCGCATAGATTCGTCAAAATCTTTAAACCGCCACTTCCTGTGAGCTTGTTATATTCATAACCCACAGCCATTAAGGTAGAGGCGCTAGGATATATTTTAGAAGCAATATAACAGGTATGTTGCGTCCTAGGCAGGGGTATCGACACTTGGCTCCAAGTAGGTGCCCAAGGGTCGTATTTACATACCGAAGTACCCTTTGAAGACATCTCATACAGCGTGGTGATGCCCACTGGATTAAGATGGAATTTGCCGTTAGCATCCGCATACCCATAGCTATATTTACCTAGATGGGAAATGTGACCCTTTGAAATGAGTTTAGGACCCGTAATGGCGTTTACGACACGTTTTAAGCATGGGAAATTATACCAGCTAGTATACCAATACGGCTTTTCGATTTTATCTACGGCAAAATAAGAATGGGTATCTTGCTTGTGGATCTGAATTTCAGGATGCAGCTTTAAATGCCTTCTTAGAGATGGAGAACGGTAGATGTCCTTATAGCCCCTGCCTTCCGACAAGATCTTGCGATAATGAATGACACCTTGATCATCCACCACTACCAGATTTGCTCCATCGGTGGATAGAGACACGGGTTTTACGCCAGTCCGTTCTCCGTCAAAGAACAAAGGCTCCCACTGGTTATCCACAGGATCGCGACGTCTATGCCAGAGAATTCCACTCTGTATGGTGAATTCGAACATATGATTGAATGCTGAGGTATCGGTCGGCAGTTCTATTCTTCTCAGCTTTGGGCGCAGTTGAGGTTCGTCGGACAATTTCTCCTTCATGCGGGTATGGAATTGGACGGCTGCCTCATCGAGGTCTATTTTGCGGCTTATATCCTCCAGATGGTAAATCAAAGGCAGCAGCAAGCCGCATGAACCTATGATCAAGAATATCTTAGCCGTGAGGGTTATGATATTTTTCAAGCTAGCTGGCAAATGAAACTTCTGCTTATATGCTCGGACACAGTGTTCAAGCCAATGTGTTTCTTCAGGTTTTTGAAATTTTACGACATGATGTGAAGGGGAAGGAAGTTTTTTAGCTTGGCATAGCTTATCTAATTTTTTAGCTAGCAGGCCCCCCATTAGGTAGTCGGTATGCAAGCGCATGAGCTTATTACCCCAGTAAGTATGCCAAAGCTGATCTGCTACAGGGTCTTTAGAGCGTTTGTAACGAAAACTGTGAAAAATCTTGTCGGCCAGTTCATCACGAGACAAAGCCTTTCCTTTTTCATCATGAACAAAGAGTTTTCTGAAATGCTGCGGTATTTTCTTGAGATCTTTCAAAACCATTGCGCCCTGAAATACACCCAAAGCATAGGGAATGCAGAAGAAATCTTTAGGCTTAGGTTCTCCTTGCATGCTGTCATCCAAAAATTGCTGCCCTTGCATCACGTCGGCAATAAGAAAGGCTGTGCTCCGCATGCTTTTCTCACTGGGAAAACGACCTAAAACATGTCCAGATTCATGTTTACCATTATAAAACAGACCTTTGAACAAATTGGATATCGAGAAAGACGGCTGTACTAAAGGGGAATTTTTACGCCTTTGCTCAGGCTTGACCACATAGGCGGTTTGATGAGCTATAGCCACGATTTTTTTTCTGAGGGCCCTATTGAGAGGACGGTAGTAGACCATTTCTGTCACCGTCTTATCTTTGAGCTCATCGGCTCTGCTTGTATGAATTCCATTCAAGACAGCATGAGCGGTAATAAAGGGATGTGACAAATCTTCGCCTTCCAAACGTTGAGCCTGTTTTAAGACCACAAGACCATGGCATAAATTCACATCGATGTTTTTATGACGATGCGCAAAACTGTGAATAATTTGGCCGATATAAAACAAGGGGTGAAGATAGCCTCGGTGATGGGTATCACGGGTGATGCCAATAGAGCCTTTTAAAAAGTTTGTATCTAAGATCTTGTGCTTTTCCACGGGATCTTGAATGTCTATCTCTGTACCATCCTGCAACAATTTTTTGATATTGTACTGCTTATCGATAACATATCTTTCAAAAAGAGGATCCACTCTACCTGTAGCTGATACATTCATATCTATTCTCTTTTGTTTTGCTTCCTCATAGGGAAGATTCTGCGATAATGACTTCCCATAGCTTATTCATCTGCTGCTGCTGTTGGGCGGTGAGATTATGCAGTATGGCAAAGCAGTCATCATTCTTATCGAAAGCAGCTTTTGTCCAATTAGCGGATCCATTGACCAAAAGCTCATTGTCAATTTCCATGAATTTATGATGCAGCAAGCCCGGTCCCTGATACATATACACTGGAACACCCTGATCTTTTAAATAGGCCGACACCTTAGCACCTGCCCCTTTGCCTGCGTAGCGGTCTAACGCCACCGCCACCTTAATTCCCCTTGCATGGGCACGGGCAAGATGCTCGGCAAAATCACGTCTAGACCAGGTAAACATGGCTATGCGGATAGATTTTTTAGCTCCATCGATCAGCGATTTGATCTTTGATACTGCAGCAGGGCTGTCGGGTAAGTACCACATCTCAAGTTTTTGACCGCCCACCAGAAACTCTCGAGGCAGAAAGGGAACACCTTTTCCTTCTTCGGGCATCGTCTGAGCTTTCTGCACAACCATCTCTGCCAAACCCGGGCTCATCACTCCTAAGATCAGGTTGCTATGCATATTTAAAGATTCGCCTGTCATATTAGCAGATCCTATCCAAACTAAGGATCTATCGACAACTAAAATTTTTTGATGCATAATCCCGTCGCCAAATCTTTTCACCACCTTGACATATGGTCCCAGCTTGCGCTCAACAAAAGGTGAAGCCCTGCCATCGCACACTACTGTGACTGAGACGCCCTCCTGGCTTTTTTTTTTTAGCGCACCTATAATTTTAGAGTCGGTGAGCGTATAGATGATCAGCCATACCGACTCTTTGGCTTGAGCTATGCCTGTCTGTAGGGTCAGCGTCAAATCATCCCTCAACTGGGTAGAATAAAGCAGCGGAGGCTGCTCGGAAGAAGGGATTTCAACGCTCGTCAGCTGCTGTGCAGTCCAATAAAACCCGAAAGCTATCAAAGAAATGAGCAGCGTTTGCAGACTCTTGTGCCAATTTGGAGGTCTAAAGGAGGTCTTTTTTTGTTTTATGGATTTCATGTACAGGCCTAAAGGGCAGATAGGGGAAATAAAACATCGGACAAAGCCTGCTGAAGGCCGGTATGCCTTTTTTGTATTTCATCATTTCGCACTGCGATCGCAATCGCTTTCTTTGTGCCTACTAAAACGACTAATTTTTTGCCTCGTGTTACCCCCGTGTAAAAGAGATTCCGGTGCAGTAATTTAAAATGCGTGGTATGTATCGGCAAAATAACGCAAGGACACTCGCTCCCCTGGTATTTATGGATGGATACGGCATAAGCCAAAGCCAATTGATCCAAGTCTGACAACTCATAGATGACTTCTTTTTCATCGATTTGCACTATCACTTGCTGTTCAGTTTCATCTATATCTATGATAAAGCCGATATCTCCGTTGAACACCTCGCGTTTATAATCGTTTTTTAGCTGCATGACCTTGTCGCCCACCTGGTATCGCTGTCCCCCTCTAAACACACCTTGTTCTCTGGGATTCAGAGCCGCCTGAAGCGCTACGTTTAGGTTGTCGATGCCAATCACGCCGCGCTTCATGGGTGCCAATAATTGGATATCGCGCAAAGGATCCAAACCATACTTCTGTGGTAGGCGCTGTTTGATTAAACTGACCATATGCTTCAGAGCTTCTTCGGGCTCTTGGGCTTCTAAAAAATAAAAATCGCTGTCGCTATGGTTGGAGATATCCGGGAAAACCCCTTGGTTAATGCGGTGGGCATTGGTAATAATCCTTGAACCTGCAGCCTGGCGGAAAATCTCATTTAAAGTGGTCACCGGGACAACTTTGGCTGCAATGATATCCCTCAAGACATTTCCTGGACCTACACTAGGCAGCTGGTTAATGTCTCCAACAAAAATCACCCTGGCATGATTGGGAATAGCCCTCAAAAGCTGATACATCAGGATGGTATCTATCATACTGGATTCATCTACGACAAGCAAATCGCAATCCACGGGATTTTCTCGGTTTTTCTTGAACCCGTTGCGCTTAAAATCATACTCCAGCAGACTATGGATGGTCGAAGCTTTGTAACCTGTTATCTCCGTCATGCGCTTGGCGGCACGGCCTGTAGGCGCTACCAAGATGATTTTTGAAGTAAGCTTAGCGGTGATGGCAAGGATTGCTTTGGTGATGGTGCTTTTGCCGGTTCCGGGTCCGCCGGTAATGATGCTGACCTTTTCCTGTACCGAGACCCCCACGGCATGCTTCTGATTATCCGCCAACTTGATCTTAAGCTGTCCTTGGACCCATTCTAAAGCTTTCTCTATGTCTATTTGGCGTAATTGACTCTGACTTTTCAACAGGCGCTTGATTTCCTTCGCTATCCCCATCTCGCAAACATAAAACAGCTTAAGCCAGATGAAATCCGTCAGAACTCCCTCATATACCATCGGCTTAACAATAATTTTTTCCATTTCAACCAGCGCTGAAATCCTGCCACGTATCAGTTCAAGATCTATCTCCAGCATTTCTTGCGCGATTTTCAAAAAATCCGGCACAGGATGGCATACATGCCCTTCATTAGACAACTCTGATAAGACATACTCAATGCCCGCATCAATACGCTGGGAGGCATCTTTAGCGATACCCATCTTATGAGCCAATCCGTCGGCGGATTTAAATCCTATGCCATGAATCTCTGTGGCAAGCGCATAGGGATTTTCTTTAACTTTTGCGATACTGTGGTTGCCATAGACTTTATATATTTTTTGAGCGAAGGCCGGGCTCATGCCTACCGATTGCAAAAAAACCATCACATCTCGGATGGACTTTTGGGCTTCCCAGCAAGATTTGATCAGTTCCACCCTTTTGGGCCCGAATCCCCTGATTTCTGACAATCTATCGGGAGATTGGTCTATGACATTGAGAGTATCCAATCCAAACGTCTGTACAATTCTCTCAGCATAAGCCGCGCCAATGCCTTTGATTAATCCCGAGCCTAGATACTTCTTGATGCCTATAAGATCCGCCGGCGCTTCGGATTGGTAGGCTTTGACTTCGAATTGGCGGCCGTAAACAAGATGGGACTTCCATTCCCCTTGGCAACGGACGGTTTCTCCTGGCTGCAAAGCAGGCATTTGGCCTACTAAACAAAATGATTGAGACGAACCCCTAGGGATGATCTGCGCCACGGTGAAACCCGTATCGGCATTCTGAAAGGTGATTCTGTCGATATATCCTACGATTTGTTCCATGCTTGCATAGTCTAGCAAAGAGAAAATAATTAAGCTATATGATATCGATTGACTTATTATATTGACATTTTGCAACACATTAGATGGACCTGCGGTAATTTTGATAACCGGTAAAAATGTCGATCCGGATATATATAAAACATGGATAGACATTGGAGAATAACATGAACTCGTTGACCGCTAGATCAGCAGAATCAACTATTATAGATTTAACTCACACATTGCACTCTCATGTTCCCACTTGGGATGGATGTTGCGGCTTTCAAAAGAAGACCCTCAACAAAGACACTGATGAAAGTCTGGAAAATCGATTCTTAGTGCACGGCCTTGAAATGCGTGCAGGCATAGGCACACATATGGATGCACCCTGCCATTATATTCTCAACGCAAAACATATCGCAGAGATTGATCTTAAAGAATTAGTGGCACCTTTATTTGTGTTAGATGTATCGCATAAAGCCCATGCCAGCTATCAAATTTCAGTGGAAGATATCATCTCTTTTGAAGCGGCCTACGGCAAGATTTCCGCTAACAGTCTTGTGATCGCATACACTGGCTGGAGCCGATACTGGAGTGAACCCACTCAATATCGCAATGCCGATGAAAATGGACAAGTATGGTTTCCAAGCTTTCACGCCGAAACAGCTCCTTTTCTGCTAGAAAGGGGAATTTCAGGATTAGGGATAGATACCTTGTCGCCTGATTTAGGTACTGACGGTCAATACCCTCTCCATCAAGCTTTTTTAGGAGCTAGAAAATATCTGGTGGAAAATATCGCCAATGCGCATTTATTACCTCCCACAGGCGCCATCGGAGTTCTTCTACCTATTAAAGTAGAAGCCGCGGAAGCACCTATTCGCTTTGTAGCTTTCATATACATAGAATATAATTTTTTAACCCAAAGGTTGTATTATGGACCCTATTAATATCAAAAATAAGCTATCCCTGTTCTTCGATTATTGGCATCCGAGAATTATTGGCGAATTGAATGGTCAGTATGTCAAAATCGCAAAACTCAAAGGCGAATTTGTCTGGCATAGCCATGAACACGAAGACGAATTATTCATGGTCATCAAAGGACGCCTTATGATCCGATTCAAAGACCGAGATGTATATCTAGAAGAAGGCGAAATGCTCATCGTTCCCGCCAAAGTGGAACATCAACCTATAGCTAAAGAAGAGGTACATGTCATGCTTTTTGAACCTAAAACGACAGTTAACACAGGAAATATCATCGAAGAAAGAACTAAAACTCAACTGGAACAGCTTTAGAGATCAGGAGTAGTAAAGACCCAACTTTAGGTCTTAGATTTTCACCCATTCCTTTGGCTGCAGTCCAATTATTTTTAGGCACATTGTTTAGACCTGAATGCAGATCTTTATACAATAGGGAGGAGACTTTCTTGTCTCGTTGTGATCGATCTGTATAATCTACGTCTAAAAGCTCATATGCCACGCTCAAATAGTCATTTTCATAAATGTTGATATCGACAATATTGCTTCAAGTTCAACGCAGAGAGCACGGAGGCGCTGAGGCACGGAGTTAACGAATGAAAACAGCAAGAATTAATAAGGCTTTGACAAGAAGCAAAAACATAAAATTGCGCGCGGAGCGCACAATTTTAGCGCTGTCAGTCAAACCCGTCGGGTTTGACTGAACCCTCTGAGCATAAGCGATTCTGTGTTTGAAATATAAACGATGATTCATGTTATTTCACGATAGAAGGCGTTGAAAGCCACTGTCACGCTCTTTTAGGCATTCATTTACTGATAACCCTTTGTTATATCTCTCTGTGCACTCTGTGATCTCTGTGGTTCACCAATTTAGACACTTTTTGCAGTGCTGAATAGTTACGTTCTCAAAAAGTTGCACACCGCGTTTTTATATTGTTTATTTAGATACAATTAGCTATAAGACATATTTGATAGATAGTACGGTAATAACATTTACACTTCAAGGAGTACTAATGTCCCCATTTCATACTCTGCGCTTGATCGCGTGTGCGATGTCTCTCTGTTCGAGCACTATACTTCTAGCTTCCTGCCCACAAGAAGGATGTCAATGGAGTGAAAGCGAAGAAAACTGCGATCAAGAATCGTGTATTTGCGATGATTATTACCCAGAAGAGCATCCCTTTTTATGGGGAGATGACGAGGACCCTTCCCAGGAAGGCGTCTATGATGCCACATGGCCAGGAAAACGCGAAGACAGCTTTTTTGATTCGCTAACCCGATAAGCTAGATCTACTCTCCCGAGGCTATCTCGGCTAATACTGGCTTCAAAGCAGCTTCTCGGGTATAGCGCCACAGACGCTCCGTCGCCATTAAACACAACACCGCTCCACCTATTAAGACCAAAGCCGGGTTGTGGGTATAGAAGAGAAGCGCACTGCCTGCCAAAGGTACGATGCATCCTCTTACGCCACCGGCCAAGACATTCGTACGGCTAAAGACAGAACTGTCTTTGTCATTGGCAAATACCGGACCTGACATATTCCAGCTGAGCTCGCTTCCGCCTTGCATCAAACCATAGACGAGATAAGCCACATACAGGAAAACAAGGTTATATTGGGCACTGATAAGGATGAAGGGAAAGACAGTGCACAAAGCAGTCACCAAAGCTGTAAAATGGAAAATGTCCAACTTACCGAACAGGCGCACCCACATGGGAGAAGAAGCGGCTACGGCAATTCCCTTGCAGAGGGTCATGGCAAAGGCGATTTCCTTATATGAAAGATGCAGATTGTCCACAAAGAATATCGGCTGGGCAGCCATCATCATCATCAACCCCGCGCCCCCAAGCATAAATGCCACTTGAAATTTGGCAAAATCGGGTCTTTTTTTAATCAAATCCCAACCATCTGTCCAAGGTTTTATTAACCCCTCTTTAAAAGAAAGTGCTTCTTGCGGACCTAGTGTTTGAGGCATGGTGAGCAGATTAGGTGGAATGCGCCACAAGAAGTAGGTAGATACCAATCCGAAAATGGCCGTGAGAGGGAACAACCATCGCCACGCGAGCTCATGTCGGTCCAAAATCCAGCCTACAATAAAGGGCATCATAGCTCCGCCTAAATAATCCAAGGCTTGAATATAGGCAAAGGTCTTTTCTCTCGTATCACCTTTCAGGTTCAATTTAAACATTTCCATCCAGGCAGGCGTGACTCCCTTTGATAGGGTCATATATAGACCAAAGGCAAAAATGATCATCCAAGGAGAATCTATCCAAGGAATAAATAAAAAGGGCAGAAAACGCAAGATATTGGCATAAACGATGTTGGATACCAAGCGATCTTGACGATGGTGGATGGACACACTCCAATACGAGGCAAACAAAGCAGAAACGGGCTTCATAGCCACAATCGCAGTCACTTGCAAAGGGCTGATATGCAGATCCTTATACAAGATCACCGATAGCATATTGGCAATCGTCCAAAAGGGGATGCCGAGGATGCGGGTCCACAAATAAGCCATACGGGTTTGGTAAGCCGCGCTGTGCACAGGCTCATTCGATGCAAACATGGTTTTATTCCCTTACAGTTTTTAGGGATCTATGTGTTATTATTAGTCTATAATTTTCCTGCATATCTCACATAAAGTCAATAAAATTATTTAATAAACAACAAAATTCAACTAGATTCGGTTATTAATCATAAATCTACCTTAAATTTCCCGCACTTAGTTTATAAAAATCGCTTAATTGAGATTTTAATTTAGCCAAGGAAGGCGGATGGATATACATCATATGGCCCGCTTCAAAATCTCCGAAGCTCACCTTTTGGTGCAAAGAGGGATCCCCCCCCAAGTGATCAAAGGTATATTTGGTAGCAAAATAAGGCGTTGCCAGATCATAATAGCCGCTGGCCACATAGACCTTCAAGGCAGGATTTTTTACCATCGTATTTCTTAGGTTTTCACTTAGGTTGAGGTAAGCGTTGGTGGCATTGCCATAGTTCCAGGGATACACACTGGTCAAGACTTTATACTGATCATCTTTTATCCATTTGAGATCCCGCCGTACATAATCCATAAAGGTAGCCGTAAAAGCCCCAAAAATAGCCATAGCACTGGGATCATAAGCGCGATCATCCCCCCATCCTTTTTCCTGCATTCCAATAATACGACTATCGAAGCGGCCCACTATTTGCTTTCTATCTCTAAGGAGTTCGCAGGCAAAGCGGTTGATATCGATCCTCAAATTGGAGGCTTCTATCAGCTTCGGCGACAGTCCTGTATATCGCGCTATTTTTTCTACAATGACTGCTCTTTCAGTCGGTGTCAAGCGGTCTCCTTTAAGCAAGGCTAAGGCATATTCTGTCAGGCAGAAATTTTCTGCCTGCTCTAGTGTTTTATGCAAATCCTGCTGTAGATCAGGTTGGAGCATTTTGTGATACCAAGCCGTGGCTGTATACGTGGGTAAATAGAGGAGATAAGCTAGGTCATTGCCTTCGTCAAATTCCAGAGTTTGAAAATTTAGTATCGAAGACACCAACACCACGCCGTTTAAGTAAAACTTGTATTGATCGAGGAGATGTTGGGCCAATCCTGCCGCTCTTGTGGTGCCGTAGCTTTCGCCGATGATATACTTGGGAGAGTCCCAGCGCGCATAACGCGTGGTGAAGCGATGAATGAATTCCGCCACGGACTTGATATCCTCTTCCACGCCATGAAATTGCTTGGCATCTTCTCCCGGAGAAGCCCGGCTATATCCTGTAGATACCGGGTCGATAAAAACAAGATCGCTAACATCTAAGAGCGAGTATTCATTATCGATATAGCTATAGGGTGGCGGTGTGAAGCTATCCGAATTTAAGACGACTCGCTTAGGTCCCAACATGCCCATATGCAGCCAAACAGCCGCTGCGCCCGGACCTCCATTGAAGCAAAAGGAGATGGGTCGAGGATTCTCTTCGGGAGAGCTTTTTTTTATATAAGCCACATAAAATATCCCCGCCTTGGGCTGGGATTTGTCATTCAGCAGGTTCATCATGCCGGCAATGGCGGTGTATTCTATATCGCGGCCCTGCAGGGTGATTTTATGCTCGGTGCTGGTGACTTCTTCTTGGTCTGGAGGCTGAATTTGCAGGGTCTCGATGGATGGATTTTCCACACCCTCTAAGGGAAGGGTACTGAACAGAAAACAGATCAAAATAATATAAGGCCTGAAAATCATAGATTGCGACTCCATAAATTGAAATATACGACGCATTCAATATAATATCAAAGTAAAACCTTATCCCATATGGCAATAGCAGTTTCCGCTAAATCTGCTGTTACCCAAGGGCGCGTTGCCCCTTCGGGGCCGCCTTCCCCTGAGCTACCGTCTTTGGCCCCATTCTGGGACTCATGATTTTTTTTTAACGGGACCTGCTGATAGGGCATCATTAGTGGTTTACATTAATATGGTCGTATTTTATGATGGTTATGCATTGAGTGATCATATACCTAAACACTCTGAAAATTTGGGTATATCACACATTGAGTACAAAATCATAACAGGCACCTTGCGGAGGGTTGACATGGCTGCGAAATTTCCTCAAAATCTACTGAACTTATTACATCCCTATCAATTTGTCTTGAAGGAAGGGGATATCGAAAAAAACCGTTTGGACTACCGGCTGATGCTACTACAAGTCTCCTGTCCTGAAGTGATAAAGTCCCCCTCACCCGCTTCCATCTTGTCCTCCTTATCCGAGTCAGATGTCTTAAGTCCACAGCTGTTGGATTTGCTTTTATCATAATCTTTTCACTTCATTAACTAGCAATCAAAGCTTACATCTGCTAAATTTAAGAAAAAAAACCTTGATTATATCCCCTTTTTTCAGTTAGACTTGCAACTTGAAGCTTAGAGGGCAAATACCATGAACCTGGAAGATGAAATTCTTAAACTCATCGATAGAGCTATCCAAGAAGATCTCGGAGAGGGCGACGTCACTACCTTGGCCTGCATTTCTGAGCAGGACTGCTTGCAAGGCAAGATCGTCTTAAAACAGGCCGGGCATGTAGCTGCCCTACCTTTCTTGGAGATTTTCTTCAAAAAAATCCACCCCGGTGTAGAACTGCAACTTCACGTGCAAGAGGGATCTTATCAAAAAGCAGGCACCATCATCGCCACTTTACAAGGACCTGCCAGAGGCATCCTCTCCGGGCAGCGAGCTGCTTTGAACTTAATTCAGCACGCCTCCGGCATAGCCACCCTCACTGCAGCCTATGTAAAGAAAATCGCAGGAACCGGATGTGCCATCATGGACACGCGCAAAACTCTACCTGGCCTGCGTTGCCTGGAAAAATATGCCGTGCAAATTGGCGGCGGAATGATTCACCGCTATGGACTGAGCGACAGAACCATCATCAAAAACGACCATATTAAAATTCTGGCTGAAAAATTTTCCAATCCCATCAAGACAGCAGTGCGAATGGCTAAGGAATATGAGCCATCCATTCCCATAGAAGTGGAAATCGATGATTTCGACAAGCTCAGCGAAGCTTTGGATACAGAAGCCTCTGTGATCATCCTCTGCAATATGACCCCTGATGAAGTTTCCCAGTGTTTCGAAAAAGCGCGCCTTCATAACAAAAAAGTCTACGTAGACTCCTCGGGAACGATCACACTTGAAACCATCCGAGCTTATGCTGAATTGGGAATTGATGCTATCTTGATAAGCGATCTGACCCATTCAGTCCGAGATCTTGATATCAGTTTAAAATGTCAAACTTATAGTAAAAAGGAGCAAGAACATGTCATCAACACCTAAAGAAATTATTTTCGAAGAACAAGCCCGCGAAATGCTGTTAAAAGGAATAAAAAAACTAGCTGAGGTCGTAGCCTTTACACTTGGACCCAAAGGCCGCAATGTAGGCCTAGAAAAAAGCTGGGGCTCACCTACCATTACAAACGACGGCAACAGCATTGTCAAAGATATTACATTGCAAGATGTCTATGAAAACATGGGCGTATCCATGGCCAAAGAAGTCGTACAGAAAATCAAAGAAAAGTGCGGAGACGGAACCACCACAGGAACGCTTCTGTTGCACGCTTTAGTTGAAAACGGCATCAAATATATCACCGCTGGAGGCAGTCCCATAGGTATAAAGCGCGGCATGGATAAAGCCGTCGAAGCTATCGTGAAAGAGATAGAGAACTCTGCTATAGCCATAAAAAATAAAACCGAAATTCAAAATATCGCCACTGTCTCTGCCTCGGGTAACGAAGAGATAGGAAAAATGATTGCCGACGCCATGGAAAAAGTCGGCCGTACTGGGGTTATTACGATAGAAGAAGCCAAAGGCACTGAAACCCAAATCAAAATTGTCGAAGGGATGCAATTTGACCGCGGATATCTCAGTCCTTATTTCTGCACCAACAATGACCGTATGACGATCGAAATGGACAGCCCCCAAATTTTGCTAATCGACCGCAAGATTTCCAGCATTCACGAACTCCTCCCTGTACTGCAAACAACTGCAGCCTCAGGTCAATCCTTGCTGATTATCGCTGATGACATAGAAGGCGATGCTCTCTCAACATTAGTATTCAACAAATTGCGTGGCACGTTAAAAGTCGCTGCAGTGAAAGCACCGGGCTTTGGAGACCGCAAAAAAGCGATGCTGCAAGACATTGCAGTCATTACAGGGGCCACTGTCATTTCCGATGAAACAGGCATGACACAAGACATCCCTGCAACAGCCCTAGGATCGGCAGAAAAAATTTCCATCGACAAGGAGCATACTGTCATCGTCAATGGGCATGGCGAACAAAAAGAAATAGCAGCCCGCGTAAAACAGATAGAAAAAGAAATCGAAACTTGCAAAAGCTCTTATGACAAAGAAAAACTCGAAGAGCGCAAAGCTAAGCTAAGTGGTGGTGTAGCTGTTATTTCTGTAGGGGCAGCCACTGAAACCGAGCTCAAGCAAAAGAAACAAGTCGTAGAAGACAGCCTCAGCTCCACCAAAGCAGCTGTGGAAGAAGGAATCGTCCCCGGCGGCGGCATCGCCCTGCTGAGAGCTGCGGCCGCAATAAAAAAACTAAAGTTAGAAGGTGACGAGCTGATGGGAGCCAATATTGTAGCCCAAGCCTGCGAAATCCCTCTCAAACAAATAGTCTTCAATGCTGGCATGGATGGATCTGTCATCCTAAACGAAGTTAAACAAGCTGCTCAACATAATTTAGGTTTCAACGCTTTAACCGGCAAAATAGAAGACATGCTGGCTGCCGGTGTTGTGGATCCTGCCAAAGTGGTAAAAACCAGTTTGACACGCGCCTCCTCTGTCGCAGGCATCGTCATTATCACGGAAGCTTTGATGGCCGACGCCCCAGAAGATGAAGCAGACAATGCATAGTTTGGCGATTAGCCAATTATCAAAAAAATGGGATCTTGCTGACCTTACGGCTGTAAGATCCTATTTTAAGAACCTCAAGGCAAAACCTCGGGGTGTTGCTACCTGCGACATTCTGCCTGGTATATATCACTTCTCACAGGCAATGGTCTTAGGGCATTCTGTCTGCAAATGGACAGCTTACACAATTTTGCCTTGTATCTCATGATGAACCGCCCCCTTTTTGTATATGCCACTGTCTGCATTTTTTTAATTGGGTGGTGGAGTTTAGCCTTTCGCAAACACTTCTCGCAGCCAGACACACCTATCTGTCTTAGGACAATCTCCTCTGAAATTCCTTGCGCCATATCTTCGCTCCCCCTTTCTTCCCTCTATCGGGAAGAATTAGCCGACGCCCTACGAGGAAATTATGCCTTAATGATCCAAAAAATAGTCGATTGGGATATCGATGCCGCCCTCTTAGAAGAATCGGGCGTAGCCCATATTCAACGTATGCCAGCTCACCTGGTTCAACAAGCGCATTATTTGTTGCGCCAAATCGAATCCCAAAATTCCATAGGAAGTAACGAAACCCATAAATATTTACCTCAAACTTATGTCTCTGCGAGTATTTTATTAACCCTACTCCCGCCGGAAGCTATTGCAGCCATACCCGCCGGTTTGCGCAAATCTACTCAACTTTATCCCGAAGAATTAACGGCTAAAATTCCTTTCAACTTCGATAAATTCGCCAACGAAAAATTGTATTTAATGAAACCCAAGCTGGCCTTTGTTTCCGATTTTTACTCCGACCCTAACAGGATACAGACG
>CAYMKI010000029.1:0-26547 GCA_964390695.1 uncultured bacterium | reverse complement strand
GCGCAAAAACGTCCGCACAGTGACATCGGCAAGCAAAAAGAGGATGGTGAGGATGGCATGGATGTCGATGTGGCTCCCGAACCAAAAGCAAAACGACTGAAAATCTAAAAGATCCTTGTGGAATAATAGAAAATTAGAATCCATGAATTTAGGAGAATAAAAAACTACGACCCAAAGATACGAAGGCGCATACCGACTTTGTGTCTTGGGTTTTTTAAAAGAAATCTATTCTAACCTCGCAAGGCCCTTGACAAGACTTTTAGCAAACATCCATCGGAAGAACGCAGCTGCACCCAACAAAAAAATGAGATTTAAACATAAGCTCATCCACAAGTAGGCATAAGGAAAAGGTCCTCCCCTTAGAATCTGCCGCATCGCTTCGAATACATAGGTTGTAGGGAGGCCCCAAGAAATTATTTTAGCCCATACCGGCATTACCTCCACAGGATAGAAAACTGCGCTGAAAGGTGCAAACAGAAAGGGAAGCATCCAGGCAAAGGTCTCTACTCTGTGCCCCCAGTAGATGATCAATCCGGATGACATAAAACCAACCGTCCATCCAAAAATGTACAATAGGCACGCGAAAGGCAGAAACGCCCAGCCCACAGCAAAAACATTCAACGCATAGAGTATGTACACCAACACCCCTCCGAATGCAATAGAGATGATAAGCTTGCATAGGCCTAACAATAAGATACCGCATATCCATTCGGACACTCTAAGCGGGGTTGAAAACAGGTTGACTAAATTCCGATGCCAGAATTCTTGCAGCAGATGAAATGATATGCCTATGGCCCCCCTCCACGTCACCTGCCAAAAAATAAGGCCGGTCAGCAAAATCAGAGGAAGGTTTGACACTTCATTTTGATGTTGGATCCACAGAGAAGTCAATCCCCATAATAGGATATCCACAGTCGGCCAGTAAAACAGATCCGAAAGTTGGCCTATATCTTTCATATTATACAAATAACGTAGGAACACACCCTTTATTCGACGGATACTCATCATAGTTTTTTTACGGCTTGCAAGAAGAAATCCTCCAAAGAAGGTTCTTCAATTTTAATATTGGCATAACTTACCGATGCCTGGCTCAAGGCATTTAAAAAAGCAGGGATGTGCTCTTCATCCATCCAAACCTCCAAAGAGCGGTGGCTCAAGGTATATTTGCAATGCATACGGTTGAGCAAGGCTATTGAGCGCTTTAACCCATCGATGATTACCATTTTAACCTTGAACGATGATACGCTTTTTGCCAACTTTTTGGGATAGTCATCGGCAATGATCCTGCCTTCTTTCAAAAAAATGGTACGGTCGCATATTTTCATTACTTCTTCCATCTTATGCGAGGTGAAGAGAATGGATAAACCATGACGGGCACGCTGCTCGATCAGAAAAGTACAAATATCGCTTGCAATATCCGGATCCAAAGATGCTGTAGGTTCATCCAAAAGCACCATACGCGGCTTGATGAAAAATGCTTTAACCAGCATAAGCCGGGTAAGTTGCCCTGCGGATAATGTGGCAACCCTATGATGTTTTCTATCGTCTATACCAAAACGTTCTAAAAGGGGGTCGAAAGCTCTTCGGCTTTCTTGCCTTGATAGTCCATAGAGTAAGCCAAAGACTTCTAGATTTTCTGCCAGCGTCAAAATCCAAGGCATGCTGGTATAGGTACTAGCAAAGGATACGCTTTGCAATATTTCATGGCGATGCAGGGAAAAATCTTTGTTAAAATAAAACAAGGACCCGGAAGTCTTCGAAAGTGTGCCCAGCAACATTTGAATGGTAGTAGTTTTTCCCGAACCATTAGGACCGAGAAGCCCTAATATTTCCCCTTCTTCCACATGAAAGGATATTTCGTCTACAGCTGTAATAGCAGGCTTCCCGCTAAAGATTTTTTTCAACTTATTTACGGATAATACTATCGGCATACGGCTAGACTTTATCGAAAGGAAATATCAAACAGACGGCGCATATCACAACTAAAGATAGGCGAAACATGCGCGAGCTCCATTCATGGTCATTGCGAGCTGAAAATCCCTGCAACGAGACACCCATCCATAAGCCACCCAAAGCTAAAACCACACCCAAATAAATATTACCCATGTAGTTATAGTAGTACAACAACATCGCTGACAACACAAAGGCAAAAATATACACGGCCATATGAACCTTTGTCCTCCAGATGCCCTTTTTAACGGGCAATACAGGAATATCCGCAGCGCAATAATCTTCATAATGCATCATAGCTATCGCAAAAAAATGCGGCATTTGCCACAGGACCAGCATAATGAATAGAATTAGCGCACCTAAATCCAAATGCTGGCTGACCGCACAGTAACCCACAACCGGAGGTATGGCACCTGCAATACTGCCAATCGCTGTGCCGTAAATCGTCTTACCCTTCCAAAAGCTGTACATAAATACATAGACGACAAAGCCTACAGCAGCTAAGGAAGCCGCCAGCAAGGAGGTATAAACCGCTAAAATACTTCCTCCGAGTATCCCTAGCACAGTACCGAAAAATAGGGCGTTTCTATGCGACACTGCTCCCTGTACAAGCACGCGATGTTGAGTGCGCTTCATTTTGCTATCGCGCTGTCTATCTATGTAGTTATTAAACACACAGGCGGAAGCTATCACACAGGCAAGCCCCAACAATGTTGCCAAGAACAAAGCTATATCCACCCTGCCTTTAGAAGCTAGAAAAAATCCCGCCGATAATGTCAATAAGTTGCCTAAAATGATCCCCGGTTTAGTTAGCAGATAATAATTAATCATGAGGCATTTCCATGGTCATATTCGACATCACACGTTCATTTAAATCTGTCATTATCCATAAAGAACCCAATGCGATGATGAGTATCACCAGCACCATAAAATAAAAGATAAACGAATGCCAGCGTGGCTTTGACTCCTCTCCCAGATGCAGAAAAAATATCAGCTGTACCACAGCCTGTGCTAAAGCCAGCACGACAACAGCATAGACCAAAGACTGCCTTTCCCAAACCTTATATATAACCACCCCAAAGGCAAGGGCCGTCAAGCCAAGAGAACCTGCAAATCCTATCAGATAAGAAGCGAGTGTTCCGTGCCATTCTTTTTTAATTTGATCTAAATTCTGTTCCGAACTCATCCTAGCCAACTCCTAGTAAATACACGAAAGAAAATATGAAAATCCAAACTAAATCCAAGAAATGCCAAAACATGTTGAATAACACCAACCTTCTAAAAGTATCCACCGTCACCCCAAGCCAATACACCTGGCCCATCATGATGAGCATCCATAGGAGCCCTATGGACACATGCAGACCATGAGTTCCCACCAACGTAAAAAAGGCCGACAAAAAAGCGCTCCGCGTCCACCCATTTCCTTCACTAACCAATTGAGAAAACTCCCTCAATTCGATGCCCACAAAGCTAGCTCCAAGCAAAAATGTCAATGCCAACCACCCTAAAATCGCTACTTTCTTATTCCTCAAAGAGGCAAGAAGCGCGAGGCCGCCTGTTAAGCTGCTAAGCAACAAAATCATCGTCTCGGCAAATGCTGTAGGCAAATCAAATAATTCCCGCGAAGAAGGCCCTCCAAAGGTACTATTGTGAAGGACTGCATAGGTGGTGAATAACGTGGCAAAGACCAAACAATCGGTCATCAGATACATCCAAAATCCCAATGTGGTCTTGGAAAACACATCCTGATGTATATCGGGAACTCGGGTATCTCCCTGCTGATCGCGTGCGTGGTGCACCTGAAATGAGCGGCTCATATCTTTTGGCGTCTCCTTAAGCTTTGCTCTTCGATTTCTTTCACTTGTGCGGCTGTGATGATCTCATGCTCATCTTCAGACCGACCAGATAGTCTTATGATCATACACAATAGGATGCCTATAGCTGTTGCTATCGCCATCCAATATATATGCCAGGTCATCGCAAAACCGAAAACCATGCTCAGCATGCCTATGTATAATCCCATAGGAGTATTCTTCGGCATATGTATATCCTCATACTCCTGGTCCTGTTTTGGAGCTTCACCCCGTTTAATCGCCCACAAGGGATCGATCTGATCCACTCTGGGTATAATGGCAAAATTATACACAGGAGGAGGGGAACTGGTAGACCACTCCAACGTTCTAGCGTTCCAGGGATCTCCCCCAGTATGGTCCCAATTTCTATCTCTTTTAATTATACTCCAGAACAACCCAAGAAACTGAATAGTCGCGCCAACGATGATAATCACAGCCCCTACGCCTGCGGTGACAAACAACGGATGCCACGCTGTCGAAGCTTCATAATGATCAAGTCTTCTAGTCGCTCCCATAAATCCGAGCATATACAGGGGCATGAATGCCAACAAGAATCCGGAAAACCAGCACCAAAAGGCATATCGATTCAATTTCTCATCCAGATGAAAGCCAGTGAATTTGGGAAACCAATAAGTGAACCCTGCAAAAAAACCAAAGAGCACTCCCCCTATGACCATTCCATGGAAATGCGCTATCAGAAATAAGCTATTATGCACCTGATAGTCGACTGGCGGCGATGACAGTAAAATACCTGTCATGCCCCCCACACTGAAATTCAGGACAAAGGCAAAAAACCATAGCATGGGCGAGTTGAAATGAACCCTTCCGCGGAACTTGGTAAATAGCCAATTGAAGATCTTCACCCCTGTAGGAATAGCGATCAACATGGTCGTAAAGGCAAAAAAGGCATTGACTTTAGCACTAGCGCCCATAGTAAAGAAATGATGCAGCCAAACGATAAATGAAAGGAAGGCGATAGACACCAGGGCCCAAACCATCGACACATATCCAAATAAACGCTTTTCGGAAAATGTCGGTACCACTTCAGAGAATATGCCAAAAGCCGGCAATATCAATATATAGACTTCAGGATGCCCCCAAGCCCATATCAAATTGACGTACATCATCGGATTTCCGCCGCCTCCGGCCGTGAAGAAATGCATGCCCAGATAGCGGTCCAAGGTCAACATATAAAGTGTAGCCGTTAGAATGGGAAAGGCAAAAATGATCAGCACCAGAGAACATAAACAGCTCCACACAAAAATGGGCATTTTCATGAATGTCATACCCGGACATCTCATCTTCAAGATGGTCACCAAAAAATTGATGGCCGACAGCGTACTTCCCACGCCGGCAATCTGCACCATCCATATCCAATAATCCACCCCTTCTCCAGGACTATATTCCAATCCCGACAAGGGAGGGTACGCCAGCCATCCGGCAATGGAAAATTTGCCTATGGCCAATGAAATCAGCGTCAAGGCCGATGCACCGGCAAAAATCCAAAATCCCACAGCATTCAAAAAAGGGTAAGCGACATCACGTGCACCAATTTGCAAAGGGATGATCAGGTTCATAAGCCCGAACATAAAACCCATAGCCACAAAGAATATCATCGTCGTGCCATGGGCGGAAAAAACCTCCTGAAAATGACTGGAAGATAATATGCCTGGAGCATCTCCAACAGCGAGAGCTTGTTGAAGGCGCATCATGAGTGCATCTGCAGCGCCTTTTAAGAACATGATCAATACCACCGCAATGTACATGATGCCGATTCTTTTGGGGTCTACCGTCGTAAACCACTCCTTCCACAACCACTTCCAAAGTTTGAAGTAGGTTAAAAGTCCTATCAGCATCAAACCAGTCAATAGCATCATGATGACGGCAAAATTTTGGCTGGCTTCATGCTGGAAAGCCTCTAGGGTTAATTTTCCAAACATAATCTACTCTTTGCCTTGAGGGTGCATAAATTTCATTAAAATCTGGTTAAAGATCGAGTTGTCTTTCAACTGGTACAACTGCACAGGGTTGTTCTGAGAGGGAGCTGCAAGCTTTGCATATTCTTCCCAGTTGAGGACTCCTACCGAACTTTTGGCCGAAGCCAGCCATTGGTGATACTCCTTCTCGGTAGATGCTCTGGCAATAAAATGCATGCCGGCAAATCCTTCGCCACTGATATTGGCCGATGACCCTCGATAATCTCCCATCCTATTCGCCATGAGATACAACTCGGTCTTCATATTTGGCATCGCATAGATTTGTCCACCCAGATCTGGAATCCAAAATGAATTCATGGGGGCATCGGCAGTAATTTCAAAATGCAGAGGCACGTCTTTCGGAAACTGCAAGAAATTCACACTGGCAATATTCTCTTCGGGATAAATGAACAGCCATTTCCACTGCAGCGCGACGACTTGGATCTGAATAGGTTTTTTATCGGATTCTATGGGTTTAAAAGGATCCAACTCATAAGTTTTAACCCAAGTCAATCCGGCTATAATTAGAGTCAACACTAGGGGGATGCCCCACCAGACGAACTCCGCCAGCTTGTGGTCCACCAGGTCCGGATCGTATTTTTCCGTGGGGTGATAGGCTCGATATTTCCATGAAAAAATGAACGTGAGGATATAGACCGGAATAATCACAAAAAGCATCAAGACCTGTATGATGAGAAGCAGGTCTAACTCCTCTTTGGCGATAATTCCCTTAGGAAACAAAATGGAAATATAGTTGCGATATCTGAGAATTTCTATTGGCTGCAAGATCAGGATCAAAAAAAGAATCATCCCCGAACCCAGCAACATGAAAAACAAGGTCTTTTTAACTCTCTTCATGCATACCATCGAATTAGTTGAATAAAATCCAAACATAATTCTTTTCAGTCAAATGTCAAGAAGATTTTTTAATCCACCTACAGCACAATCCGTTAATCTTGTCTCTCCAAATTAACGCTATTTTCGGGTTTGTCAAGATTCAGGCGCAAAAGATTCATACGAGGGACGAATGGACTTGGACTGTGTTCGATCCATAGATCTGACTAGATAAACGCACAGATAAAATAAAGGGGTGATCGCGAAGCTAAAAAATGCTTTATATGCATAAGATATACCCATAATGCTGACGACCTCCTGCAAGCCCATATGCAAACCTAGGTATAAGTAGATGATATCTACCAGAAAGGTGTCCACTAACTGGGAAATACAGGTGGAAGCATTATTACGCACCCATAAAAAACGGGGACCGGTCCATTTCTTTATTTGACTGTAGAGCTGAATGTCCACCAGCTGTGAAATCATATATGCGGTTAAAGAAGCGACAATCCGCAGGCCACTGAGTCCTAAAACCGTTTGAAATGCCGCGCTTTCCCTATCAAGGTGCGCAGGCAATAATAAAGCAAGATATATGATAGCAAAACTCAGCCCATTCATGCCCAAGGTCACATAAACCATATGCCTAGCTTTTTTTGTTCCAAAAACTTCCGTCACCAAATCGCTGATCAGAAACGTCAAGGGATATGTGACCAAACCCGCCGGCACAATTAAATCAAAAAAAAAGGGCACTTTGACCAGTTTTGCAGACAAAATATTGGAAAGCACGACAATCACACAAAAACTAGCACTTAATATGTGGTAGAGTGTAAATAGCGAAATTTTTTTCGTCATAGGATTCATAAATTGCTTTAATTACAAACAATTATTATAACGCGATGTGGGAATTATCTGCCATGAGAATGGCGTCCTAATTTTTTAAAACCCTTGTAAAATTAAGGTGCATATCTTAGCTTACAGCTGGATTCTAATGCGAGATTATGAGGATCTTTAGATGGATATCAAAAGACGTTTTCCTGGCTTATGGAATTGGTGGCCACCCTTTTTATTCTCTGGAATTGTCATCCAACATATCTCTCCCGATTTCCGGCAGATTCGCATTAAACTCAAACTGCGTTTTTGGAACGCCAACTATGTTGGCACAGCCTATGGCGGATCTCTGTTCTCTATGGCCGATCCATTCTACATGATCATGCTGATAGAAAACCTAGGAAAAGGGTATAGCGTCTGGGATAAATCCGCTCAGATCTTTTATCTAAAACCAGGGAAAACGGATGTGTTTGCCCAATTTCAACTAAGTGAGGAAGACATCCTGTCAATACGCGCAGAACTGGCTCTTCAAGAAAAAATGGATTGGAAGCGCACAATTGAAATCAAAGATACACACCACCAGGTTATCGCTAAAGTTGAAAAGACCCTTTCAATAAAAAAACGAGCCTAATCCTCAGCCAGCGTCCAAGGGATTTATCTTATTCACAATCAGTAGATCTTTGTAATAGACCGGAAGCGAGGAAAACAGACTTTCAGGAGCATTCAGGGCAGCTCTTAACACCTCATTAGAAAATGACTTCACGCTAGCTGTAAAACCAATATCCTCCGGCATGGGCTGATCGAAAAAAATTAACAAATGCAGAGAATGACCGGTTAAATTTTCAATGTGATGAGGATAGGCCTTGGGAATAAAGTATATGTCCCCCTCCTTGATTTCAAAGGTGTCTACATGGCCCGAAGGAGATTGTATGGAAATCCTTCCTCTGCCTTGATGTATATAACCCATTTCGGCAGTATCGGGATGCCAATGAGGTTCTCTCATGCCCTCTCCGGTTAATTCCAAGGAATACAGTGCCTGGCGTTGCACAATCGGCCATACATCCTGGCGGGCCACTTTGGCGCTTCCTCCTTGATTGGCGACCAAAGGAGATGCCATTTCAAGGCTATAACGATAGGGACTGGTATAACTCACATCCGAAGGCACAGAAACACTCCCTTTGCGCAGGGCTATGAAGACTTCTTCTGAAGAGCGTACCAGAGGTAAGAATTTTTCCTGTGATACCTGCCATGTATTCCCCAGTACAGCGTTGGAAAACATTCCAAAGACCGATGAAAGGCTAAAATCCTCCGGCTCTTCATGCGAAAACTGTAAAATTAATTCCGCCGCATCTTCGCCTACATTTTCAATACTGTGCAAGGCGCCTGAGGGCACAAAAAAAGCCTCTCCGGCTGTAACTAGGAAAACATTTCTGACATTTCCATTCGCATACAGAGAAATCAGCAATTTACCTTTTATACAATAACCCAATTCATCCGCATTGGCATGCCAGTGCGGTTCTCTGATGGCATTCTTCAATAACACCAACTTGTAAAAAGACATTCCGTCCAGCGCTGGAAATATTTTTTTGGTGGCTTTAACCCGGTACCCTCCCTCTCGTTTAGTCTGAGGTTCAAGGGCACTTAAATGAAATAAATGCGACGCAGACATAATAACCTCTCTCTTGCACCTGCATATACCCACAAAAACTGAAATTGTTTTAGGACCAAAACCACATTAATCCGTAAGGTCTGGGTTAAATCCTACTGTAAAAATCGCAAAAGATTTTGTCTACCTCTATTCTTAAAATAAATTCAACATACTCTGCATGCAACAATATTAACACAAAATTAACATGATCTTTAATAAAACACTCATTCAATTAATCTAAATTCATTTTAAAATAAATTGATCCTAAAATATATCAAAACGTTTTTCATAATGCACATCTCACAAAAAAAATTTATTTATGAATATACTCTACAAAAGGATGAGCCCAGGCAAAATATTGAAGCGCCAACGCCTCTCAAACAAGAAAATATTAATAAAGTAGCAATAAATAATTTTTCTTTTTACAATGTTTTATATGAAACCATCAAAAATATATCCCTTACAACTGTTGTTTCGTTAACAGATTTCAAGCTGTCCAAATATATCGAAAGCTATGCCTCTCGATCATTAGGGATATGTTTAAATAAAGCGCTTCCTCATAAAGATAGTATTAAAATCATAGATAATGTTATCAAGCCTATCGTTCATGCAAATGAGCAGATCAGCGTGTTGTTCGGAGATCATCTTTACACGCAACTTTTATTTGCAGCCGTATGTGAAGAGGTGGAATTTCGGTGGTTTGTGCAAAAAATCCTACTACATCAACTACCTAAACAATTTATCGAAAAAACCTTTTCAACATCAGTTCACTATTTTGATACTCTTCCCGCAAAAGCTAGCCGAGTGGCCTTAAGCTCCTTGATTTTTGCCCTCGCTCATACAAATTCTTTAGAGTGTACAAATGGAGGGGGAATCTCAGTGCTTCTTGGAGGTCTTTTATATGGCAGTATATATGAATTTACCGATTTATCTTTAGTCAATTGCATTAACCTACACTATGTGTACAACTTATTAATAGCGTTTTCGTCTAAAAATTAATCAACCTCACAATTTATGAAACCACACACTTATAAGATTTCAGCAGCAAGAGCAGCCAGTTCCGAACGTTCGGTTTTTTCTAAGAATAAATGTCCATACAACCTTTGATCACTGAAACGCCCCACAATATACGTAAGCCCATTGGAGTCCTTGTCCAAATAAGGATTATCAATCTGTGAAGGATCGCCAGTCAAGATGACCTTAGTGCCTTCTCCAGCTCTGGATACAATGGTTTTGACTTCGTGCGGAGTGAGGTTTTGCGCCTCATCGACGATGATGTAAGCCTTGGGCAAGGAGCGGCCGCGAATGTACGTAACTGCTTCCATCTCGATTTTTTTGCTCTCCATCACCCATTTCATGGTTTCGCTGGAAGAGGATCCCGCTGCATCACACAAAAACTCCAAATTATCGTAGATAGCCTGCATCCAGTGGTATAATTTTTCTTCTTTTGTTCCAGGCAAATAGCCAATATCCCGACCCAAGGGAACCACAGGTCGGCTGACTAATATGCGCGTGTAAATACCTTCATCGAATACCTTTCTCAGTCCGCAAGCTAATGCCAGCAACGTTTTGCCTGTACCGGCAGGCCCTAACAAGGTCACTAATTTAATGTCGTCTCTTAAAAGCATATCGATAGCGCATCGTTGTTCTACATTACGCGGTTTGATACCCCACAAGTTGGCCAGCTTAAGCAGAGGTTCGATTTTTTTTGTTTTTGAATCGTATTTTCCCACCGCAGAAGAATGTTCAGGAGAGGTCATAATCAAGTATTCATTCGGCTTAGATTCGAAATCCGGCAGTGATAACAAGCCGTCTTTGTAAAATACATCGATGAGATGCTTTTCAATTTCCAACTTACGAATACCTCGGTACATCGTTTCGTAGGAATATTTTAAATTCTTATAGTCCTGAGCTTCAATTCCTATAGCCTCCGCTTTGATTCTAGCTGCGAAATCTTTGGAAACAAAAACGACATGTTCTCCTTTTTGTTTCAGTAAAAAGGCTGCTAGAAGGATGCGATTATCATTCACAGACAAGGCAAAGTCGTAGCTGAACTCGGTCTTGATTTCCAGCTGGATCCTGACGATAGCCCCATTATCCAGTTTAACGCCATCGTGAAGATCACCTTTGTGCTCGGTAGCCAGCGAATCCAGAAAACGAAATACAGCCCTAGAATTTTTTCCCAGTTCATTAGGCAAGCGTTTCATCTTATCTAGTTCTTCCAAAACGGTCACAGGAAGGATGACTTTACTGTCGGCAAACTTGGTAATAGCTTCGGGATCGTGTAAAAGAACGTTGGTATCGAGGACAAAAGTTTTATTGGCCATAGGTGTGTTCTCCCTAGTTTTGTGAACTTATCAATGAAAGACTTGCTAGCGACAAAATCTGCATGATAGTGAGGGGTATAAATAGAGGCAAGCGGAAATTGAAGACATAAACATAGCACTCAATCAAATCAAGTGCTAATTTAGTTGACATATAAATTCCTTTCAGAGATAATAGCAGTTGAACACATGAGTAGAGAAACGCGGTTCTGCAGTTGCCATACATAACAACTTCAGACCATACCCAAACAACCTGAAAATTTGGGTATAACCCTTGACGAAATCAAAAGTTCATCTAATATATAATTAAATAAATAAGAGAACAAAGGGGATTTTATGATCATCAATCCTAAATTTTTCCATTATCCACCCTATATTTCTACCAGTTGGAAACAAGTGGCTGCTATACATATGAGTGGAAATACTCTGATCGTGAATCTTCACAATGGTGAATTGATACATATCCCAAATCTTTCTTCCCAACAAGTGGAATCGGTGTTTAAGGCTTACGGAGATTATTTAGAGAAAGAATCGGCATCGCAGATTTCTTCATCGAATTCGGCTCTGCAACCTTCCTTCAACACCTTTGCTCAAGCCCTCTTTGCCAATGACTTCATCGCAGAATCCCCCTTTCAGTTCAGCATTTCCAATATGGACGGTTTCGCCTCCGCGCTGCAGCATAATCAGTCTCAGGCCAATATGGCTGACTTGCCCCAAGAGGTCATTCAAAAAATAACCTCAATCGCTAAAATCGTCGCGCCTGCTGATGCACAAGAGCTTCCCAAAGCGGAACCTCACTGCAACTGCATGTACTGCCAAATCGCCCGCGCCATATCCAGCGGCATCGAAGGCGATCCCCTGCCAGAGACACCCAATCCAACACTGCAGATCCCTCAAGAAGAACCCGACAACACCTTGTGGATCATAACGCAAAAAGGGGAGCTTATGTACGAAGTCGCCGAAAAAAAAGATCCTCAAAACAAATTCAATGTGTTTTTAGGCAACCCCGTGGGATGTACTTGCGGCCAAGAAGGTTGCGAACATCTGATCGCGGTCCTTAAAAGCTGATGCTTTTTCCATTTGTTCTAAAATTCTCTCTTAATTATTATAACCCCCAAATAAACCTTTCAAAAGATTATAATTTCGGGAGCCTTGAAAAATGTGTAAAGCGATTCCTTTGTGTGCTTTAGCAAGCCTTTTTGTCATTTCATCACACCTTCACAGCGATGAACCCACACCAGCTTCCCCACCTGCACTTAGCACGAATGCACAAAAAGCTCCGTTTCAACCTTTTACCGGAAAAATCACCCGAAATAATGTCAGAATGCGCCTCCAGCCAAATACAGACTGTCCGATTGTCAAAGAATTAAACCACCATGACATGATCATCGTCACCGGAGAGCATGAGGACTTCTATGCCGTTCGCCCCTCCAGTGATTTCAAAGGCTATGTCTTTCGCACCTATGTGCTTGATGGCGTAATCGAAGGCAAACATGTAAACGTCCGCTTGGAACCTAACACCGACGCCCCCGTCTTGGGACAACTTAACACAGGAGACAAAGTCGATGGCAAAGTCAGCCTCCTGAACAGCAAATGGATGGAAATTACCCTGCCGCAGCAAATTCAATTTTATATATGCAAGGAATATGTAGAAAATATTGGCGATGCTACCGTCATGCAAGCCCTGCTGCAACGTGAAGAACAAGTCGAAGAATTACTCCTAAATGCCAAGGAACTGGTCGGGGTTGAAATGCAAAAACCCTTTGAAAACATCAATTACTCGCAAGTTTCGGCAAGCCTACAGTACATTATCAATAATTACGAGGACTTTCCCGAACACGTGTCTCAAGCTAAAGAACAGCTCGCTGAAGTTCAAGAAACCTACCTGCATAAAAAATTAGCTTATTTAGAACACAAAACCAGCGAAATGCAACCCAATACAGAAGAGAATGCGCACGTAGAGATCGCACAAGTCTCCTCGCCTGAAATCCCCGTTCTGGTCGACCCCTCCATTTCCACAGAAAACCATGATAAATGGATAGCCGCCGAGAATGCGCTTTATCAAAAATGGCAAGCCAACCACCCTGGATCCAGCCTGGAAGATTTCTACGCGCAGCAAAATAGACAATCCGTGGTGATCAAAGGTATCCTTGAACCCTACTCCCGCACGATCAGAAATAAACCGGGCGACTTTATTCTCATATCCAAAACTACCCAGATGCCTACAGCTTATCTGTATAGTACCAAACTAGATCTTAAAAACTACGTCGGCCAGGAAGTTACCCTGAGAGTAATCTCTAGACCCAATCACAATTTCGCCTTCCCAGCCTATTTTGTGATGGCACTAGAACAATAAGATCACTGCATAGAAACCTCGTGGGCTTTTATTATGGCTTTATCGAAAATCACATCTGTGGCTATTTATGGCTTAGAAGCCCTGCTCGTAGATATTGAAGTCGATGTATCCCCACTCACCGATAAAATCGTCTTCATGATCGTGGGTTTGCCCGACGCTGCCGTAAAAGAATCCAAAGACCGCGTACAGGCCGCCATAAAAAATTCAGGGTTTTATATCAAAGATTTCTACTGCACGGTCAATCTCGCCCCGGGCGATTTACGCAAAGAAGGCGCTCTCTACGATCTGCCCATATCGCTAGGCGTGCTTAGATCGATGAACTTGCTAAATAGCGATGAGCACAAAAACTACCTAATCGTCGGTGAGCTTGGATTGAGCGGCGAATTACGATCCATCCAAGGCGCCTTGGCCATAGCCATGCTCGCACGCCATCTAGGTAAAAAGGGCGTCATCCTCCCCGAAGCTAATGCTAAAGAAGCTGCGGCGGTTCCTGGAATCGATATCATCGCTGTAAACAACCTGCGAGAAGCCGTTCAGTTTCTGCAAGATCCTTCCAGCTTAAAACCAGTATCGGCGGCCTTATCCAATGATCTATTCACAAGCTCTCCCTGCCCCATCGATTTCGCTGACATTAAAGGCCAAGCCCACGTCAAACGCGCCGCTGAAATTGCCGCCGCAGGCGGCCACAACCTCGTACTTTCCGGCCCTCCGGGATCCGGCAAATCCATGATCGCCAAAGCCCTCATCGGTATCATGCCTGAAATGACCATCGATGAAGCCTTAGAAACGACCAAAATCCACTCGATAGCTGGCATGCTCAAAGACGGCCAAAGTCTGGTGACGCAACGTCCCTTCCGTTCACCCCATCATACCGTGAGCTATGCCGGCTTGATCGGCGGAGGCGCCGTACCACGCCCGGGTGAAATTTCCCTAGCCCACAATGGCATCCTGTTTTTAGATGAATTGCCAGAATTCCCACGCGCCGTCTTAGAAGTTTTAAGACAACCCCTAGAAGACCGCAAAGTCACTATCAGCAGGGCCAACGGAAATTTCACCTACCCTACCAATATTATATGCGTAGCCGCTATGAACCCTTGCCCCTGCGGACTGCTCGGGCATCCAGAAAAACCATGCAGAGACACACCGCTGCAAATCGAAAGATATCGCAATAAAATCTCGGGGCCCTTATGGGATAGGTTGGACATGCACGTCACCGTGCCTGCCCTTAAATATAAAGATATCTTGTCGGCTTCCAGCGGAGAAAGCTCAGCAGACATCCAGAATCGCGTAAAATGTGCGCGGAAACGACAACGTCAGCGCTATAAAAGCTCCAAAACCAACAGCCAAATCAGCCCGCGCGAAATCAAGCAGTTCTGTTCCCTGGATGCAAAATCTCAAGAAGTGTTACGGACAGCCATAGATGTCACCGGCATTTCCGCCAGAGCCTGTGACAGGCTCCTTCGGGTGGCGCTGACTTTAGCAGACTTAGAGGAGAAGGCGCAAGTGGAGTACCATCACGTGATGGAAGCTCTCAGCTTCCGGGACCAGGTGGTTTCAACCCCACAATATCAGGTCCCATTCTAGACAGCTTAGCTTTGTATGCCAAACTGTCTAGGTCCGCTATGAGCAAACTGCTGTTATCAATGCAGAGCTAATGCGGGTTGCACTTCGCCAATCTGTTCAAACAGCCCCAATCTATCCCATTGCTGGTGCACTTCGGTGATTTTGCCATTTCTAATTTGATAAAGGCTGATGCCGGTCACTTTGATGCTTTTATTCGTTGCAGAAATATCCTTCAAATCCCCCTTATGCGTAGCTTGGAGCGTCCAACGTACCGCGACCTTATCTTCGGATGCAAAGATATCGTCTATTTTGGATTGTCTATTGGGAAAAGCTTTTCGGTATTGTTGCTCGGTCTCTTTGTATTCTTTCAGTCCTTCCCTTTGATGGGGCAAGGCTAAATCGTGAATGGTGACATTGCCGGCTAAAAATTGATCTAAGGCACTCACATTGCCCTTGTTATATACTTCTTCATAAAAACGTTTTACCAATGAGATATTATCTTGAGTAGAGCTCATACTTTTCTCCTTTGTAAATTTGTTTGACAGGAGTGATACGAACACCTCCACTTGGAGAGGCTGCGATTCCATCTCCCAATTGTTGGCTTTATGAGTGCTTGCAAAGTCAAGGCATAAACACTACACGCGCTGTTTTAGGCTTCAGGCATTCAGCCTGATAACCCTAATGCTAACCTTGCAAATATCTCTAATAGGAAAAAATAAAATAATAGCGTCTTAAAAAGATAGGGTACTGATTACAACAAATCAATACTCCAGTGTGTTGTGATACTTCTATCCTGTTAAATTCCATCATGCATAAAATCAAGTATTATGCAAACATCATTTTTTATAAAGAGGTTTGGCTAGGTCGAAATTCCAAATTTTCAGTTTTTTTGGGTATATCTTCAACTGCCAAAGATCTCGTGGTTTTGTCTACCGTTTCCAATGGCAAAATTTCCTTCTCATTGCCGGCGCCAAGCTCTTTGAATTTGCGCGCAGTGACCAATATCCTTCCCTCGATAGATCCTACAGCTTTATTGTAAGCTTCGACAGTCGCATCCAAACCGCGCCGAATGGAGTCTAAATGATCCGCTAACACACGCATGCGCTCATACAACTGCCTTCCTAAATCACTGATATTCTGCGCATTTTTTTCCAACCTCTCCTGCTTCCAGCCGTAGGCCACGGATTTCAATAAAGCTATCAAGGTGGAGGGAGTCGCTATAATCACCTGCTGATCCACTCCATACTCTATCAAACTGGGATCTTGCTCTAAAGCAGCACTGTAGAAGGCATCTCCCGGCAAAAATAAAATCACAAATTCCGGGGTAGGTTGAAATTGATCCCAATAGCCTTTGGCGGACAATTGCGAAATATGCGCCCGTACCTGCCTAGCATGATCCTTTAAACATTGCAGCTTGTGGCCTTCATTGTCCGTTTCCAATGCATCTAGATACGCTTGAAGGGGTGTTTTAGAATCGACGATGATTTGCTTGTTATTGGGCAGCTTGATCAGAAGGTCCGGACGGATACGCTTATCGTCGCTTGTTACCGACTGCTGCTGCAAAAAGTCGCAATACTCCAGCATACCAGCCATCTCCACGACGCGCCGCAGCTGGATTTCACCCCATCGACCTCTCACATTTGGCATACGCAACGCCTTGACCAAATTAGCTGTTTCGGTTTGCAACTGCGACTGGCTTGCCGCCAGAGATTTCACCTGTTCGCTCAAGGAACCATAAGCATGCGATCGGCTTTTTTCTATTTCTTGAATTTTAGCATCGACTCTTTCTATGGTTTCTTTGATGGGCTTGACAAGCGCCCCGATGGCATTTTGGCGCAACTCGAGATCACCTTTAGCTCCTTCTTGCAATTGACTGAATTTTGCCGTGGCTAAATTCAAAAAGGCCTGAGAATTCTGATTGAGCACATCCACAGAAAGAGATTTGAAAGTTTCTGATAGCTTGCTCTGGGCTTGGTCAAGAAGCTGCATTTTCTCAAAAGCGATTCTTTTCTCCTGATCCAGCTTGAGTTCTGCCTCAAGGCATTTGGCATTCAGCTCTACGATTTTCTGCTGGGCCTGCACTAACACATTGTCCTTCTGCTCCAGCTGTTTTTCCAGAGCTTTTTTCTCCCGCCATTTTACATATAAAAGGAGGGAAGTACAGGTAGTGCCAAAAAGCGAACAAGCCGTTAAAAGTTCGTAATAGTGGGTCATATAAGTAGACTCCTCTCCAGGATGATTTATGATAAAAAACAGTATCGTAAATGAGGTCGAAAATGATAGAATAGCGGTTGATAATAATATGACATTGTAGGCAAAACCCCCTATTCGCATCAATTAATTTATGACCTCTACCCGTGCATTTTTAAAACGAAACCTATGGTGGATTATCCCCCTTGTCCTTCTAGCATTGATCTCGCCATTAACTCCTTTTCTAGACCTCACTATAGAAAAATATTTCTACCTGCAAAACCAACCTCCCGGATTTTACATCAACGCCTTTTGCCACTTTATGTTCAATTATGCCATTTATCCTGCGCAGATCGTGGCTCTTGCCGCGTGTGTAGTGTTCGCCCTATCCCTATTTACCGACTCTTTCAAAAAGTGGCAAAAGCCGGCGCTTGCCCTGGCAGCAACGATGGCTATCGGCGCAGGCTTTATCACACATACTGTTTTTAAAGACCACTGGGGTCGCCCGAGACCCAAACAGATCACAGAATTTGGTGGCCGCCAAACTTTTCGACCTTTTTACCAGCCTAATTTCTTTCATCAACCCGAACCTTCCAAATCCTTTCCATGTGGACACTGCACCATGGGTTTTTACTTTTTTGCCGTCGCCCTGCTGTGCAGGCGCCTGGGATACTGCCATTTATGGCGTTTGCTATTCCTCTTCTCCATTGTTTTTGGCCTGGCATTCGGTCTTGCCAGAATGATGATGGGAGCGCATTATTTTTCCGATGTCTTAGTGACCGGGATCATTATGTGGCTGACCGCCTATTTCTTCGATCTAACCTTATGTAATTCCTGGAGACTGCAGCATGAAAGGCCTAACCAAACGCCAAATTGAAATCCTGCACTATATCCAAAGCTTCATCAACACGCATAGCTATTCTCCTAGCTACCGTGAAATCAAACAGCACTTTGGCTTCAACTCCTTGGGTACGGTCTACAATCACATTAAACTGCTCAAAAGAAGAGGGGCTCTGCAAGCAGAGGCCCACACCAGCCGCTCTCTGCTCCCGGCCGACACCCCCCAAGTTGTGAAAAGTGATTTCAGCATCGTGTCTTTGCCATATATCGGCAACATCAAAGGCGGCGAACCCATATCCACCTTCTCGCAAGCGCAAACCCTGGATGTGCCAGCCTCGTTGGTACAAGCGGCGGATAAAACCTATGTGTTTAGAATTATGGGCGATGCTCTGATAGATGAACACCTCTTAGATGGCGACCTCATCCTGGTGGAAGCGCGGCATGAGGCCAATCCAGGAGAGACCGTGCTTGCCACACTGCAACACGACGAAATAGTTATAAAACAATACTACCTGGAAGGCCCTTATGTAAAACTCGTCAGCCGCTCTGCCCTCCACCCTCCTTGCATCATGCACGAAAGCGAGTTAATCATCCAAGGCATTTTGGTAGGACTCCTCCGCAGCTATGGCTAAAGGTTAGCTCTCGACCTCGTCTTCATCAGGCTCAGGTTCCGGCTCAAAATCTTCCAATGTCTTCATACGTTTTCCGGCTACCACCCTGACGATAGACAATATCCAAGACACAATCAGATACAACCAAGACACCGCAAAAAACACCACAGGAAAATGATGCAAAATCCCATAAAAGATAAAGACGGCGGCCAAAACTGTCAAAAAGACCACTTGAAAAGATTTTACCCTGATCTGCAAGCTTTTTAAACTGGGAAACTTCCAGCGGCTGATCATGAAATACCCCAGCATAATCATCGCAAAAAAGAGGATCCACTCCCTTGTGCTTTCTTCCAACTCAAATATGCGGCGCATTTCGTCTGAAACCAAGAGCAAGTTCAGCGACACCGCTGCCGCTGCCCCCGCAGGTATAGGCAAACCGGTAAAGTACTTGTTGTTGGCATCCAAGCTGTCAGCACTTTTCTTGGCCAGATTGCTCATGACGTTAAAGCGCACTAATCGCAAAACCCCACAGACAGAATAAACCATGGCCGCTATGGTCATCATGAAGGCCAGATCCGTGCCCTGAGGTATGGACAAGCTTTTGAGGATGATCACGGAAGGCGCCACCCCAAAAGTAATGGCATCGGCTAAACAGTCAAAAAATCCACCAAATTCGCTCTCAGCCTTCATCGCCCTCGCCACCGCACCGTCTAATAAATCGGCAAAAGCTGCCAACAGCAAGATGCCTGCCGTGGCCATTAACACCGGAACATTTGCAGAACCTAAACCGGTCATATTCATCTTAAAAATCACAAACAATCCGCATGAAAGCCCGAAGGCTGTAATCACATTCGGTAGTAAATGAATCCGTTTCATATTTATTACTCATTAATAAAAAATTGTATTCTCCTATCATCATACTACATTATAGTATTTAATGCCACATCCGTGTCTTATATCCAAGCGACCTGAATTTTTTGTTTTGGCTAAGTCAAAAATTCCAAATTTATAGGTCGTTTCGGTATAAGCAAAAAAAAATAAAGACTATCTATGATACAAATGAGGCTTGTGATAACATTTTGATAGACTTAGCTAGAGAGAAAAACCATGCCATCAAAACCCGTTCATTTTACCACGCCCGGACAACAGTATCGGGATTTCCAAGTCACGCGTATCGTAGATCTTCCGGAACTGCAAAGCCATCTGATAGAGCTGACTCATTTACCTAGCGGTGCCCAGGTGATGCATATCGCTAACGAAGATTGCGAAAACTTATTTTGCCTGTCCTTTCAAACTTTTCCTCAAAAATCCGATGGAGTCGCCCACATCCTCGAACACACCGTCCTTTGCGGCTCCAAGAAATTTCCCGTCAAAGATCCATTTTTTTCCATGACCCGCCGCAGCCTTAACACCTTTATGAACGCTCTCACTGGCTCTGATTTCACCTGCTACCCCGCTGCTACCCAGATCAAGAAAGATTTCTATAATATCCTCGAAGTGTACATCGACGCAGTGTTTTTTCCCAACCTGAACAAACTGAGCTTTCTCCAAGAAGGTCATAGATTGGAATTCACGCAACCCAACGACCCTTCTTCCCCTCTTGAATTCAAAGGCGTGGTATTCAACGAAATGAAAGGGGTCATGACCTCCCCCAATTCCAGACTAAGCGAGGCCATGCATGCTGCCCTTTATCCGCAGCTCACCTATGGAATAAATTTTGGAGGATGCCCAAAAGTCATACCAGAACTTACCTATGAAGAACTACTAAACTTCCATAAACAATTCTACCATCCAAGCCACTGCCTCTTTTTCTTCTACGGAAATTTTGCCCTCCAAGGCCATCTGGACTTCATCGCCGAACACGCCTTAAATGGAGTGAAGAAAGCCCCGCCTTTGCCCCGTCTACCTCTACAAGCAAAATACACGCAACCGGTAAACATCCATACGCAATACCCTATCGCCGGGGACGAAAAAGAAACAGCCAAAACATATATAGCTTTTGGATGGCTGACATGCCCTATCAGCGATCAAGAACAAGTACTAGCACTAAGCATCCTTGAAATTGTGCTCCTAGACACGGACGCTTCACCCCTGAAAATGGCGCTGCTTAAGTCCGGATTATGCACGCTGGTAAGCTCGCATATCGACACTGACATCCATGAAGGCTGCTGGATCATCACCCTGCGCGGATGCGAAGCAGAGACTGCAGATGCATGCGAACAGCTACTGCACAACACCTTAAGCGATATTGTCCGAAACGGAATTCCCTTGTACCTTATAGAAAATGCCATCCATCAGCTCGAGATCTATCGTAGCGAAATCGGGGGAGATCAAGGTCCCTTCGGACTTTCGCTATTTATGCGCGCTGGACTTCTTAAGCAACACGACGTGTTGCCTGAAGAAGGTCTAAAAATACATAGTTTGTTCGATGCCATCCATAAAAAAGCCCTCATGGACCCTACTTATTTTACACAACTCATCCAAAAAATGCTGCTGGACAACACTCACAGAACCCGAGTGGTCATGACTCCGGACAAGCACCTGACAGCAAAAGAACATGAAGAAGAGCAACGCCTCCTGGAGCAGATAAAAGCCAAACTCTCGGATCAGCAAATCCGCGAGATAATGCATCAAAGCGAAGAATTAACCCTCTTCCAGAAAAAGCAAGAAGAAGAAAGCCTGGACGTACTCCCCAAATTATCCTTAGAAGATATTCCCAAACTCTCACGCCATTTTGAACTACACCAGGAAGAAATCGGACCGCTTAATATCTACCATCACAGCTGCTTTACCAATAAAATCCTCTATGCTGACCTCTGCTACAAATTGCCCGAGGTCTCGCTCGAAGATCTGCCATACCTGCGTTTGTTTTGTGTCCTACTCACTCAAATGGGATGCGGAAGAAGAAATTATATGGACAACCTGGAATTTATCCAGGCCAATACTGGCGGAATCAGCGCCTCTTTATCCTTCAATCTCCAAGCACAAAATGCACACCATTTCTACCCCTCCCTCCATCTTAAAAGCAAGGCTTTATACCGCAAGGCCCCCAAATTGTTCCAGTTGCTCGCCGATATAACACAGTCGGTAGATTTTACTGATATGACGCGCTTAAAAGAGGTCCTACTCAAACACTATACAGGCCTCGAGTCCAGCCTTACGCAAAATGCAATGCGCTATGCCATCAATCTTTCCGCCAGTCCCTTGGATGCAGCTTCCTACATTGCCAACAAATGGTATGGACTGGACTACTACTGGATGATCAAACAGATCGGCAGCGATATTCATCATCATCTGCCACTGCTCTCTAAAAAAATGCAAGAGCTGCAACATAAATTGCTAGGCCTTGACAACCCTGACCTCATTCTCACCTGCGACACCGAATTCTACAACGAGCTAAAGAACCATCATTTTTATGGAATAACCAAAATCCCCGTCCATGCTTTTGAAAGCTGGAAATGCGATTGCCCTTTACCTCAAATACCTTCTCAAGGACGCCTGATAGCCTCTCCTGTGGCATTTATCGGCAAAGTTTTCAAAACCGTCAGCTTTGTCCACCCCGATTCTCCTCTATTGGCATTGGTGGCCAGCCTGTTGGATAATTTGACCTTGCACCCCCTGATTCGGGAACAAGGAGGCGCCTACGGCAGCGGGGCAGCGTCTAATGCCCTCTCAGGTAATTTTTATTTTTATTCGTATCGAGATCCCAATATCAGTAAATCGCTCGAAGCTTTCGAAATCTCCATCCATCAGCTGGCTCAAGGCAATTTCGACGACCAGGATTTGGAAGAAGCCAAATTTGATATCATCCAAGGTTTGGATGAGCCTGTACCACCTGGACTTAGAGGAGAACACGCCTATGCTTGGCTATGCGAAGGTAAAACCCAAGAGATCAGACAAACTTATAGAGACCGTCTGCTGGCAGCTACACGCGAACAAATCATCCAAGCCGTTCAAAACCACATCCTGCCTCACTTCTCAAAAGGCGCGACGGTGGTGTTTGGAGGTCAGGAACTCTTGGAGAAAGAAAACAAAATCCTTAAAAACAAAGGGCTAAGCCCTTTAACTATTGAAAAAATTTAAAATCCAGGCGGAAAGCTATTCTGATTAAACTTCTAGTCCTGACTTTGACAGTTTGATAATATGTTGTTCGCTTTCCATAGCATAAACATCGAAATTCGGTCACAACATTAAGAAAATACATGATAGGCAGGATCGCCTTCGGCGGCAGAATAATCCATTGGATAAGGATTTTTCATTTTCGACAAACAATCCTTTTTCTCTTAATGCGAAAAATAAAGTATTTTTATATACTGATTCTTGAAACCCAATGCCAAGCTCGTTCATTACTTCAAAACAGGTGCCCAAATTTGATGAAGTAAGTTGAGAATATGGAAGTCTTAGGTCAAAATTGAGATCATTCATTATCCTGCCGCCGAAGGCGATCCTGTCTATCATGTTTTTTATTGCAGGGGTGAACCACAGAGGTCAAATAAACAAAACTGTGTATCAATTGAGTTGAAACCTCGAGCGCAGCTAGAGATTTCACCTTAAGGGATGCACAGTTGCCTTATTTCTTATTGAAAAAGTCTGAGACTTTCTGCTTGAACTCTTTGCAGGCCTTATCGCCTTCCATTTTTGATTTCCAGCGATTGTTATTGGCCTCGGCCACCAGCTTGGCCAGCTCGTCTATCTGTTTTCCGCAGGAGCTTTCCACATGAAGTCTGATTTTTTCGCTCAATAAGGACATCCAAGCATCATCTGCAAGTTCGATGAGTTGCTGAGCAAAACCATGATGATCATGATGATGTTCTTCATGATGAGCATGTTCGCAAGCATGATGATGACAGCTACAGCTGCAGGGTTCATGATGTCCTTCTTCCTCATGATGACAGCTATGATGACTACAATGTTGATGGCCCATAGACTTCCCTCCTATGCATAGGTAAATTTACTAAACACAAGCATCTGATATTTTAACCTATAACCCATATATGCGATTTAGTTAAATATTTTTTCTACCATCTAAAAGTTTAGGTTTTCTTCACGATGCATGCCGTCACCGTTTTATCGTTACCTCCCATGCTGACCATCATCCCATAGGGTTTGGAAGAACCCACTTGATTTTCCGCCTTACCGGTTAACTGATGCAGCAAATCCACCATCTGCCTAACACCCGTAGCTCCGGTCGGATGTCCAAATCCCCCCAACCCGCCGGATAAATTGGTAGGTATTATGCCTTCTTTAGCAGTCTGCTCGTCCAGCACAAAAGCGGGCGCTTGCCCTTCTTTGATAAAACCTATAGCTTCCAGCGAAAGCAATCCCGAAATGGTAAAACAATCATGTACTTCCAATACACCTATATCCCCGCACTGTAAACTAGCTGCCTGCAAAGCTTTGCCCGCGGCTGCCGCCGTTGTACTCAACTGGGTAGCTCTACTAGGAGGGAGTGTAATATCCTCCACACTTTCACCCAATGCCACTATCTCCACCGCTTCATCTTTCGAAATGCCGCAGCGCTTCAAGCCCGCTTCGGAAAAAATCCCCAACGAGGAAGCACCATCGGTAACTTTGGAACAGTCATAATAGTTGAGATAGGGAATGAACCTAGCCGGATCAGGCTCTGTCATGCCTAAAGCAAATAAATCTGCACTCGTATTATGATGTTCCTGCGCTTTGGAATTCTTTCTGGCATGACATATAGCCAACTCATACCACTTCGCCAAGCCTTTGCGTGTATACTCATAACCATATAAATCATAATAGGCTTTAGCACGTTCGGCAAAAATTCCGGGAAAAAAATAGGCATGTCCGGCTTTTCGCTCTTTGGCGTAGTAGGCTGCCGCGGCCAATACATCTGCCCCATAGACGGATTTCATAGTGTTCTGCATTTCGAATCCGGCGACAAAGACACTATCTGCCAGTCCCGACAGCACGCTTCTCACTGCCGCAGCAATGGCTCTTCCGCCTGTGCCGCAAGCACCCTCAACACCTGTACATGGTTTCAAGGCCAAAGAGGGTATCATAAAAGGAAGAAAGGCGGGCAAATTGCCTTGCCGGATAAATTGCCCCGGCATAAAACTCCCCAGCACGCCTTCGTCAAAGCCGGGTGCAGGAATCTGCGCACAGGTACCCGCAGCGGTTTCCTTGAGATACTCCTCAAAAGTCCGCATTGGTTTTTGCGGGTTGAATTCTTTGCGTCCAGATCCGAAATATATTGTGTTATACCCCGCCGCTACATATATCTTTTTTTTTCTGAAAATCTCAGCCATATTAACACCTTAACGTCATAGGCATAGCGATATCGCTCACACCGTAGAGATGATAAAACCCCTGTTTCAACACCGTATCTACATCCAGCAAAGTCGCCGCAACGTGACTGGATACCAGCTTCTGCGCTATAGCTTTAGATTTAACTAAATAACTCTTCGCCAATTCGCCTCCCAAAGTATGCGCATGGCCCAACTGGATCACGTAATTTTGTATTTTTTCGTCCGCTTCCGGCTCCTTCTGCATTTTTTTCCAAGACATATGCCCAGGGGGAAACGTCCCCAATTCGGTATCGCAGTGCGTCTGCCAACTTCCTTCATGCGCACAGAGATAGCGCTCATCTGCCAACGAGTACACTCCTACCTGCTGATGATTCTCATAGCGAAAAAAACCGCTTTTCTGCGAGCCGTCAGCATACTGTCCACCCAAACACCCTCTCTGCATCATTTTGTCGATCAAAGCTTCTTGAAATAGCTCGTTGGGTAAATAGGCGCTCATGACCTGGCAGATGCGATAAAATACGTCTAAGCCCACGTAATCGATCAGCTGAAAAATGCCCATGGGACGAAGCAGAAAATCGCGAGTGACTTTATCCATCATGTAGATAGCCTGAGGTAGAGAATACACTCTGGCTAGCTCAGCCACTTTCTCGCAAGCATAAAGAGCTTCACGGATAAAATGCCCATTGCCAATAAAACCCGCTACATCTTGGGAAGACACCGCTATCTTGCCTAATCGCTGAACAAGTTCCTTAGCCAAATTGACTACTTTTGGCGAGGTTTTCTGGGGGATAATCAATTCCACCAATTTCTGTACCAAAGGGGGATTGTAAAAGTGGAAGCCGACCAAGCGATTCTGCAATTTGGCCTTCTCGTTGAGAATATGGATGGGTATCGAGGAGGTATTAGTCAAAAATACTGTTTCGGAACCAGTGATTTTTGCCAGGTGCGAAAAAACCTCGACTTTTACATCTACCTCTTCCACAATTGCCTCAAATATAAGATGGGAAGATCTAGCCTCCTGCCAGTTCGTCTCAAATCTGACCAGGCGCATGGCCCCTTCCACAAAATAGTCAATGACTTCGGCATTGCTGATCAAATCGGTTTTGGCATAAAAAAATTGGCGCAGGGCGATGATGCGCCGCTCAGCATACTTTAGAAGATGCTCTCTGAGAAACTTAGACAAAGAGATCAATGCGCTATCATTGGCATCGATCAACACCAAACGATAGCTTCCGCTCCCGACATCTTCAGAGGCTTTCTCTTCCTGATAGGCCATCTCCTGCAGCAACAGCGCTGCAATGC
>CAYMKI010000028.1:0-26682 GCA_964390695.1 uncultured bacterium | reverse complement strand
TCATCGCAATCAAAGTCACCATCAAAATCGTCATCGTTGTATTCTGAATCCAACTCGTCTTCCAATTCAAAGGCATCGTTAAGGATAGGCATCTCCGATGTGAATCCTCTTAAATAGTTGTAAAACTCCTCGGCCGCAAGATCCAGGGTGACCTCGTCCGGTAATTCTTTGCTGACCAAGACGTTTAACTCCACATCTGGATTATCCCTGTGCTCAAAGAAAAACGAACGGCTTGTATAATCTTCCAGCTCCCAATTCATCAGAAAATCCAAGGGAAGGCGTAAATTGAGGCTATTCTGTTGTCCATAGTCGAACTCTTGGGCATTGCATTTGAGCGATGGAATCAAGCACACTGCACCGAAAGCTAAAGCAGCAAACGTCTTTTTCATCATAACGGTAATCCTTTGATTGCGTTTAAACTTCATCAATGATCATAATTTTTCTATTGAAAGTCAATCAATTTTTCACTAATGTAAACCCAGCATTACACGTCGGAGATCTGTTCGAAAATATGTCCTCCTATATTGAACAAATTCACACCTTCAAATCTGAGGGGGATGCTCTTAAAAAGAAAAGGGAATTCGCGAATGCCGAAAATGCCTATCTCCAAGCCATGGCGCTCAAACCTTCCCTTCTTCAAGTAGGCCTTCCGGCATTCAAAGCCATTCATTTGGAATTGGCACAGGTATTGGATGCGTTGGGTCAGCTCTATCTCACGCAAGGTCAGACCAACCAGGCCATCACAGCGTTTAATCAAGCTCTCATCTCTAATCCAAATAATGCTATAGTACAACTCCATTTTGCCCAAAGCATGCACCTGGCTCAATTTACCCGCGCAGATGAATCTCTCATTAAGCATATTGAGCTATGTCTGGACAACCCGGGTATCGATCACCAACACTTGTCCATACCCGCTGCCAGCGTGTTGAAGCTGGATCCAGCTTATTCTGCATGGAGTGCATTTTTGGATCAAAAAAACCTTCTGGAAGATCCAGCAGAGAAGCTCAAAGGACAAGCTCTGGATTTTCTTCACCTTCCCCTGTTTCTAAAACTCCTCCAGCACACACTGATTTGCGATGCAGAGCTAGAAATGAAGTTAACGCTGCAAAGAAGCTTCTTTTTGCATTTAGCTGCTGAATCCTCCTTTGACACAATGATTACTCCATATCTTCCGTTTCTGTATAGCCTAGCGAGACAGTGTTTGATGAACGAATATATCTTTTCATGCCGTCTAACCGAAACGGAGATTTTAACAAAAGAAACCACTCGTTTAGCCTCTTGCCGAGATTTTACTTGCATGCCTTGCATCAAACAACTCCTTGTGCTTTTGAGCTGCTATAATTATATTAAAGACTTCGAACTCATTCCCCAAGAAGCTATCAGACAAATAGGGCGCAATGACCTTCAATTTCAAGATTGGATTCATCATCATATCGAATTGCCTAAGCGCCTTCACGACTTCCAGGGCAGCATTCCTTGCATATCGATTCCACAAAATCCAATATCTCGCAAAATCCGCTCACAGTATGAAGAACATCCCTATCCTCAATGGCACAGCTTGGATGTGTATCCAGCAACGTCATTGGAAGAATACCTAAGAGATCTGTCTCCCGAAACACTGTGTGAAGAACAGATAGAAGCAGCAAGCAATCCCTCCATTTTGGTGGCGGGTTGCGGCACGGGGAAACAAGCCCTGGAATGCGCTACACGTATAAAAAATGGAAACGTCTTAGCTCTAGACTTAAGCTTGCATAGCCTGGCCTATGGAAAAATGATGGCCGATAAAATGGGCATTTCTAACGTAACATTCCTCCAGGGGGATATATTGGATTTACCTCGCACTCAGCTCCAATTTGATTTAATTGAATGTTCAGGGGTATTGCACCATATGGAGGAGCCTTTGAAAGGATGGAAAATTCTCAGATCTCTTCTCAAACCAAACGGTTGGATGGTGCTGGGTTTATATAGCCTAATCGGAAGAAACGATGTGACGGCAGCTAAACAAGTCATCGTTGAAGAGGGCTTTGATTCTTCACTGGAAAATATTCGAGCCTGCAGAGACAAAATTCGGCGGTTAGCCACATCTTCACCTTTATTACAACAGGTGAGTTCCAGCCAAGACTTTTACAGCACCTCAACCTGTCGAGATCTGCTCTTCAATGTCCATGAAGAGTACTTTACCCTTCCTCAGATCAAATCTCTGCTCCAAGAACTCGAGCTTAGCTTCAAGGGATTTATCTTGCAAGGACATGACATCAAAAAAAAATATAGGGATCTCTATCCTGGGGATGTACAGATGACATCTCTAGACCATTGGAGTGAATTTGAACGCCACAATCCGATGACCTTCGTCGGCATGTACCAATTTTTGGTCGGCTAAAAATGTATCGATCACAGTGTTTTTGTTGACGATATTGGCAATGGTAAGTTACAAGTTAATTTATTAATACGCATTCAGGAGAGCATTCCGTGAAACAGATATGTAAAGCCCTTGCCTTTGGACTCATTTTTTGCATGACACACCTTAGTGCAGATTATGGAGACGATGACGCCCTATATAGCCAAGAACAAGGAAGCGTAGACCAAAAGCCTGGTCCATTCAATATAACTTTGAGTGCAGACTATATAACCAAAGCTAAACACGATCATAATGATGATGACTACAGGGGGAATATTCGCTATAATCACGAAAAAGCCCAATTCGATGCCATCGTTTACTACAATGCAGATTGTGAAGAAGCTGTCAACTTAAGTTTAGGCTACGAATTCACCTATCTTAATTGGAACAAAAACCCCTTTTTTAAACGCAAAGACTACGACACTCTTACCGTCGCAGCCACCTATGTCACTCACCGTCAGGCTTGTTGGCAGTGGGTCGTACAGCTTGCCATGAATATCGATGCTGATAAATGGGAGCTAAGCGATTACAATACATACGACATGCTGCTCTGGGGTAGATATACATGGAATAGCTGCATAGGATTGCATTTTGGCTTATACGGAGAAACCGGCATTCGTTTAGACCGTGTATGGCCGGTCTTGGGTTTTGATTGGACTATCAATGACAAATGGCTCTTAAATGCTATTTTTCCCTTAAATATCTCTCTTGCCTATACATGGAATGACTGCTTGTCTCTGGCATTAACCTGCCGCCTTTTTAATGAACGGCATAAAGCCGGCGAACATGGAGGCTTTGAAAATGCCATATGGCGTTATGAAAATAGCGGCGCGGATTTCGCTATCATCAACAACTGGTGCTCATGGCTCAAAACGAATATCCATGCAGGGTATACTTTTGGAGGTAAGCTAAAGATTGCTAACCAAAGAGGACATCGCAATCATCGCTTTCACTTTGATCCCTCGGCCTATTTCGGCGGCGAAATTGTAGCCAATTTTTAAACCAAAACAACAATCGCCACCGCACACAAAAAGAAATCCCGAACTTGGCTGTATCCAAGTTCGGGATATTATTAATTATTATTATTATTAACTATTAAGACGGTATTATGATTTACTTATAAAATTATCTACACTTAATACTTAGTATGAACTATTAGGTTCTATTAGTCCTTTATCTATAATTTCTTGGGCTGTGGCTTTGACTGTTGCAATACCCTCCTGAAAACCCACCAATCTCATTAAATGATCAACATAGCTTACTTCAGCTTGTAAATGATCATTTAAAGTTTCGAGTTGAGCAATTTTTTTCATTAGTTGTACTTTAGTCATAATTTTTTCCTCCCCTTGGTTTCTGCCATATGCTTATGCAATTCGCATGCCATGTAATCTTGATTTAGTGTGATTCGGTTCCAATATAATTATGCGTTAGGGGCCTTATATCTAAACTACAAGTTAGATTCATCTCCTCATCGGGATCCTCATACTATGGTGTAGCTTAGATAGGACCCATTAAACTGTTAATTTGTTAAAATTTAATAAAGATTTTTTCAATTTTACATAAATTTGAAATCAGCTATTGCAACACACTGATTTTCATCACTATACGATTTAATAAACTGGAATTTTGGAATTTGTGACTATTCACCACCTCACCCCATTTGCTACGCAAATGATGCGAGGTGATAAATAGTTATAAGAGGTCAAAAATCTTTTCTATTAAGTATTGGAGCCTTTTTTGGCTTTAATCCTCTTTCTTAGAATATCGCGTGAAATATTAACCTTTTGCGTTTCCGCCAGATTACTTCCAGGCTTATGGGTATCGGTATGCACTTCTTTGATCTTTTTCAACCAGGCTTTGTGCACAATTTCTTCAGTAATTGAATGAAAGGGCATCGTCGGGTTAAGGCCCAACCTGGCCAAATGTTCAGCCAGATCATGATCTACAGGAGCAGAGAAATCAGCTTTGAAGGCAGAATTTGAGCTGTGCCTTGAGTTTTCTGTAGCTTCCCTTCTTTTTCTGTCGGTCAGTAATTCCGCTACGCTTTCATTTTTGTCTCTGGCTTTTTTTATCCTGTGTTGTTGGAAATTATTCTGGAGGTACAGCTTTTGCTGGGCGCCCAAGCCGCTCAATACGGAGGCCGCAATGACTGCGGTGAGCCTTAATGTAAATGCCACCTGGGGTACCAACGTAGCAGCAATGCTAGCCATTGTAATTGCCATGGCCACGCATTTTGGAACGGAAAGGGCGCCTGGGCCAACGACGCGAGATTCATCTTTGAAAGCCGGCATAATACGTGCTGGCTGTTGAGGGTATTTTAAGACATAACCTGGCAGAAGATGATAAGATAGTTGCAGGTTATAATTAATATTCAGCTTTTGGACGTTGATAAAATCGCAATAAACTCTTTGTCTAATATCTTGAAGTGCGCGTGAGTTTTCGAGACTATTGATGCGTCTCTGAGCTATTTCCTGTGCCCTTGCCGATCGAATCACAAAAGGATCTACGCAAGTATCAGGCTGTATATTTTTGTTGTCAAAAGGTTGCAGGCGATGCGATAATTTATAATTTTCCAAAGCCTCTTCAACTGCAGCATCTTCATAAGTTAGGCCTCCATAAATAGACATGGAAGGCTGTTCTTGATGGTAGCTGTGAGATCCTAGATTTCCGGAGATGTGATACCAATCCGTATAAAATTCTGTTTTAATTTTTCCATCTAAACACACAACGAAACGTGTCCTAGTAACGCCATAGTCTGCATGGTAATGGGAGGATTCTATATCTGCGTTAACACCGATTATAGGAATTAATAACTTCTTTAAGGGATTCTCTGGACTTTCTGGTATGGCCAGAGCTTTCATATTTAAAGGATTGGGCGCGAAAAAACGCTTATTATCTTCATCTGCAAAGCGTTTGGCCGCTTCTTCTAAGGAAAATTCATGGGGTGCAAAGTTCAGAATATGCCTTTGTATATTTCTAACACGGCAAGAAAGCCCGTTCGGTGTTCTTTTACGATACTGTTTAACAGGGTGGTAATTGCCCGCAGATTTTACGTGGGTACGACCAGGCGATAAAGACGAAATCATACACAGACTCCTGGATTAAGCTTCGTGGGAAATTATTCCTACAGCAGCTTTATTAAGTTGTGGCTTAAGAGAGGAAAACGTCTCTTTTCCCATTATTTCCTGAAGTAAATGCTCCACATGAACAGCTAGTTCAGGGTGATGTTTTTCCAACCACTTTCGGAATTTCCAGGTCTTATTAAATATTTCTTGGTAGTAAACATCGGGGCTTTTAACACGCGGATTTTTGACAAACTGGCCTACATCGATATGAATGGGCTTTCCCTCTAGGACTCCGGTGTTCTGCATCAAGGCATGATCGTTATCGGCATAACCTCTCTGATATTCAGAAACAATCATCATTACAAGCTGGCGAAGCAGGTTTTTAGCTTCCTCAATTTTGCCTTCGGAAGAGAGTTGAGTCAAAGTAGGGCATAGCATGTGAGCTCTACGTTGTATCATGAACTCATAATTATCTATATCCAGTTCATGCTTCAGGCCAATTTTATCATAGAGGACCACTTGCTTCTTCAGGTCTTGTGATTTATTCAAGTGCACATATGCTACAGCTGATTCTTGTTGTAGATCTTCATAGGCAATCTTCCAACTAAGGAATACGGAATCAAGCTTTTCGCGTTTTTTTAAAATCTTATGATTCAGATAGGAATCCATACCGGGTAAAAACGAGACATAGCTCAACCAGGCCTGTGGGCGAAAACGTTGATATTTGAAGAATTTTAAGACATATTGCCCATCTTCACTCATAAAAACATAGGACTGGCATCCTTTGCCCAGGTAAGTATAGTGCTGATCTAACAATTTATGAACTTCTTGTTGTTCTTTTTCAGATAATACATGAGTTTCCCAACGGGAATCATAGGGAAGGTCATAAGAAATATTACTCTCGGTAAATCCCCCAGTAAGCCTATAGTACAATCGACCTAGACCATATAAAGAAGAGACGAACAACACCGCTGCAAGCAGGAAAATCCAATATTTTTTTATTTTCATCATTTTGTAGACAGCTCTTTTTAAACTTCTAATAAATGATCTATTTTGGCATAAAAAGGTTTTTTAAGCAATAGAGACGAGGTCTATATAGCAGCTCCCGCAAAAAAAATTCACGAGACCCAGAATGAGGCGAAAGAGGGTGGCCCTGAATGGGGCATGCCCCCTGGGTAAAAGAGGAATTAGCGAGATATGTTGAGATCTAAAGGATAGGTTTGTTATGGAAAAGCAACATCAAAGTTTTTTGACAAAACTTATTGGTCCTTTGACATATACACAAAAATTTTGCCTTATTAGCTGTTTATTTGGATTTTCTATTCTGATCACTAGTTTCTTCATGATTAAAGCCCAAAACTCGACAATTAATTTTGTCAGGAAAGAACTTAGAGGCCTTCAGTATGAAATTCCTTTAAAAAAGCTCACACATAGTTTGACACAAGAATTTTTACTCGGACATCGGTATCTGTCCGGTGAAACGGCTCTCAAGAATGAAATTACCAATATGCAAGCGCAAATAAGTTCGGAATTTGCCTTTTTGTTACGTGTGAATGAAGATTGGCAAAAGTCCGTGGAGACCGTTCCAAGAAATTTATCTCCAGAACACCTTAGCTCGCGTTGGGAATTCATTATGAATAATTCTCAAGGTATGCCCACAAGCGAACTTCAGTCGCATTACTTTTCCATTATTGAAGATTTACAAAACTTGATCTACTATATAGCGGACAATTCTAATTTAAGTTTTGATCCTAATTATCAAAGCTCCTATTTGATTGAAGCTGCTCTACAAAAAGACATCGAAGCTAATATAGAGGTAATCAAAATCACCTCGCATGCTTATGCGATAATTCAAAATAAAAACACTTCCTCTACAGAAAAGTATGAATTAGTAGCCTATACCAATATCCTCCAATGGATCATGGACGGCCTTAAATCCGGAGGAGAAAAAATTATCGATGATAACCAAGCTCGACAATCCGACACCAAACTCGCCAATTCCATCCGAGAACCCCTTCATGCATATATTCACAGGCTTCAAGAATTTATAAACTACATTGAGAATGAAATCATCAACACCAATACCCTTCCAGCAGATACTCAAAAATTGTTGGATTTAGCGCTAAAATCGCTTCAAACCACGTATATATTTTCCATGACATCTATTGAAGAACTCGAAGCCATATTAGAGTCTAGATTGGAATATTTGCAGATACAGCAAAACTTGAGCGTGCTGATTACCTTTGTGTGTACGCTAGCAGGCTGTTTATTAGGTTTCTGGATCATGCGGCAAATCAGCTATCCCTTAACACAGCTGGTCGAAGCAGCTAGACGCCTGTCTGAAGGCGATCTTTCTGCACGTGTACCTCAAATTTCGAGAGACGAGGTCGGTCAGGTAGGTGTAGCCTTCAATCAAATGGCCGATTCATTTCAAGAGCTTATAGGCCAGCTTCAGTGGACAGGTATTCAGCTCACGACGTCGACAACAGAAATCGCAGCCACTGCAAAACAGCAAGAGGCAACCATTGTACAACAAGAAGCCACCACCAAGCAAATTGCCGCTACGGCACACGAAATATCTAATTCTGCCAAAGAGTTCGCTAAAACCATGAATCAAGTCAGTTCCATGGCTGAAAAAACCTCTTCTTTAGCAACATCTGGCAAAGCGGGCTTGACCATGATGGAAACAATCATGCGCCAAATGGTTGACGCTGCAGGTAATATTGCCTCTAAACTTGCCATATTAAATGAAAAAGCCGGTAGCATCACGTCCATCATTACCACCATTTCTAAAGTAGCCGATCAAACCAATCTACTCTCCTTGAATGCTGCCATTGAAGCTGAAAAAGCCGGAGAATATGGTCGGAGCTTTGCAGTGATAGCACGAGAAATCCGCCGACTCGCTGATCAAACCGCTAATGCTTTGATGGATATAGAAAAAATGGTAACAGAAATGGTTTCGGCCGTATCCGCTGGCGTGATGGGAGTCGACAAATTTTCAGAAGAAATTCACACCGGAGTCAATCAAGTCACAACTGTAGGTGAACAGCTCACTGAAATTATCGAACAGGTGCAGCAGCAAACCGTAGGTTTTGAAACGGTGAATCAAGGCATGCAAAACCAATCACGCGGCGCCGAAGAGATCAACGAATCCATAAATCAGTTAAGCGAAGCTGCACAACAGACCACGGAATCCATAAGGCAATTTCACAATGCGATTGAACAACTGAATAATGCCGCACAAGAAATGCAAACGGCAGTGTCTAAAATCAAACGCTAGTTACTGCTTGCAGGTTAATTTGGAATACTTATGGGTCAGATGAGAGACCATCCATATACTCACCGAACTCAATGCAAAGCCGGGAATCATAGATGGAATGGTATAGTCTGTAATAAGGGGATTTAACAGACTCCAGGTACCCGCTATGCTGGAACCGACTATGATACCTGTGATGGCTCCATACTTATTTGTATGAGACGAATAAAGAGCTGCAAAGACCAGGGGGCCAAAAGCACATCCTAAGCCAGACCAGGCATAATGGACTGTCTCTAATACTGTAGAATTACGGTTTAACGCTATCGCCAAAGCTACGCCGGATACTAGCAAGACAAAAATCCGCGATGCTTGCAGTAGTTGGGCGGGTGTGGCTTTTCTGTTAATGATTTGCTTGTACAAATCTTCACATAACACTGATGCACACACGAGTATTTGTGAGTCCATGGTGGACATCCCAGCCGCCAATACTCCACATAAGATAAATCCGGCAGATAATGGATTGAATAGATTTTTTACCATCTGTACAAAAACCAGTTCCGGATTGTTCAATCCCTCTGGAAAGTACGCTATTCCAATGTACCCCACCGAAATGGCGCCGCCTAAGGCTACCAGCATCCAGGCCATGCCTATATATTTGGACTTGTAGATTTCGTTAGGATTTCGGATGCCCATAAACTTGGTGACTATATGTGGCTGTCCGAAATAGCCAAGTCCCCATCCAAAAACTAAACAGACGATGGCTAATAAGCTGTCTAAAGAGTAATTTTCGATCCAATGCAAGCTGATTTCATTTTGGGCTGCCGCTGATGTGATGCTATCAAAACCATTAGGCAGGGTCGAATAGGCAATGACAGGCACAAGAATAATCATTAGCAACAAAAAGATGGCTTGGAACAAATCTGTCCAAGCTACAGTTATAAACCCCCCTACAAAAGTATAGAGAGCTACTACAATGGTGGATAAGATTAAGCCGGTATAATAATTAATTCCAAAGATAGACTCTAAAAGTAATCCCATACCGATAAGTCCCGCAGATAAATAGCAGGAAAGAAATAAAACCGTCATAAGGGCAGTCAAAACCCTTGTCGTACCCGAATTATCGCGAAACCTTTTTTCAAAAAAAGTCGAGAGAGTGTAGCAATTGAGCTGTTCAGTCTGTTCACGGAGTTTCTTGGCTACGAACTGCCAATTCAAGAGCATACCGACTATCAGACCGAGGGCAATCCACCATTTATGTAAGCCGCCGATCATTATGGCAGCAGGAAACCCCATAAAGAGCCAGGAACTCATATCACTGGCATGCGCAGATAGTGCAATGACCCAAAAATTCAGAGAACGGTTACCGACGATAAAATCGGAATCGTTTTTTTGCTTTTTGTATGACAGAACGCCTATAAGCAAAAGGATAGAAAAGTAGGCTGCAAAAGAGATCAGAATTGGGTTACCCATGCAAAACGAATGAATTAAAGGTTTATTATTTATCGCACATAAAACTTGATGTATTATAACATTATCTCTTACAATTCATATATTGTCAAGGAATATTTATACCCAAACAACCTGAAAATTTGGTTTTGGACTTGAGCAAAAAGCTCCTGCGATTAGACTACTATTAAAACACGGCCCATATTTTAAATATGGGCCGTGTTTTGAAAAATAGAATCTCGAGGCTTGGTCAAGGTCGAAATTCCAAATTTTCCGATTGTTTTGATATACAAAAATATATGTTACAAGTATGCGAAAAGGATAAATATGAAAAAAGTGAAAGTTGTAATTATCGGTTCAGGACCCGCAGGTTACACCGCAGCTATTTACGCTGCTCGAGCCAATCTCAGCCCCCTTTTATATGAAGGGTTTTTTAGCGGCCCTTCCGGCGGCCAGCTTATGACAACCACCGATGTCGAAAATTTTCCAGGCTTTCCTTCGGGAATCTCAGGACCAGAACTCATGGATTTATTCCGCAAGCAGGGTTTACGCTTTGGGACACAGATATTGACCGAAGATGTCGATACAGTGGATTTTAGCGTTTATCCCTATATCGTCAAAGGCAAGCAAACCTCAGTCGAAGCTAATGCCGTGATCATTGCCACAGGAGCCACTGCCAATCGTTTAGATATCCCTGGAGCAGGGGAAGATGGCTTCTGGCAAAAAGGTGTGACGGCGTGTGCTGTTTGCGATGGCGCAATGCCAATATTTCGCAATAAGCATTTATATGTCATAGGAGGTGGTGACTCAGCTATTGAAGAGGCGGTATTTTTAACCAATTTTGGCAGCAAAGTGTTTATTGTGCATCGACGGGATAAGCTAAGAGCCTCTAAAATAATGCAGCAAAGGGCTTTATCCCACCCTAAAATTGAAATTATTTGGGATAGTGTCGTATCACTCGTTGACGGCGATAATGTAGTTCGAAGCGTATCCATTAAAAATCTTAAGACAGGCGAAGAAACCAAACGCGAGGCCGGAGGTTTGTTTTTTGCGGTCGGACATACACCCAATACGGCATTTTTAAATGGGCAGATAGAATTGCATGATAATGGCTATATCAAAGTTAAGCCAGGAACCACTAAAACCAGCCGCGAACTAGTTTACGCTGCCGGCGATGTCCAAGATCACGTATATCGTCAAGCTATTACCGCAGCAGGGTCCGGTTGCATGGCCGCTATAGAAGCTGAAAGAGACTTATCAGCAAAAGGATTTGAATAGATATGGACCAAAGTCCCATAGCTCCATCCATCAACCGATCGAGTCAAGCCAAAAACTTGAGTTACCTGCTTGGGGGTTATTTAAAAGACAGGTTGAGAACTTGTGTAAGCGTAGCAAGTCTCACTCCTCTGTTCCTGTTAGGATATTTCTCCATGGAAGCTACGGAATTATCACCCTGGTATAGTCGGTATTTAGAGATACAACCCAAAGTGAGTTATGCCTATCAATTTTACCCCTCAGTCAAGGTGGCGAATAATACGAAAAAATACTCCGCCCATAACCAATTCGTAAACATGAGTTTAAGCGGTGCTTATGACCGCTGGAGCCTGGAGCTAGAGTCGAATTTTGCTGAGACTAGGCACCGCTCTTGGAGTTTTTCCGATGTGCGCTTTACCTTAAGGTATCAGAATTGGGATGATGTCTTAGGAGATCCCTTTAGTCTAGTTTCAGGATGTACTGTAATTCAAGATGTCAAATGGGCGAAAAATGATCTCAGCTGCTTTTACCACGGATGTTTAGAGAGCGTTTTTCACATAGCTGCAGGCAAAGAAACTTCCTGTGAACAGTTTTGGGTATCTCATATTTGGGGACTGGCCGCTGTAGGCATAGCCGATGAAGGATCTCCATGGTTGGAAGGCGGACTCAGCTGGAATCACAATGGATGGGATGTACATGATTTCAACATCAGTCTAACCTCACTATGGGGCTTGGGTAGAAACAATCTAAATTTAGATAAACACTTTAAGGGTTATGGCAGCATCAGTCATTATTCCATAGACCTAGCTTTAAATTATCATTATAGTTTTGAATTTGGAGGCCTTTTGGGGATAGAATATACATACCGGATCTATGCACACAACTGTCCAAGCTGTGTGAATACCTTTGGTGTGAATTTCACTTATCCCTTCGGATTGTAAGCGCACAAAAAATAGTTTAAAAAAAAGACAAAAAGCAGTAATTTGAAAAATATCCATAAAGTTTTATCAAAGGAGGACTTGTGTACGCCCAATTAATTAGAAATTCACTATTTGCTCTTACAATGGGAATGGCCATGGTAAATGCATCTCATCAACTCCACGCAGATTCTACTGAGTTTTGCTCTAAGGAAGTTTTATTAGCTTATTTTCCTGAAAATTTTGTGCGTGAAACTTTAAATAATTTTAAGGTTCCCCAAGACCAAAGAGATGGCATCGTCAAGGAATTAAGTGCTAAAGAAAAAGATGTAATTAAATTAGTAGACGAAAAAGCCGCAAAATTATCCCCTAATCCCCTCAAAGAACGTACACCTGAAAGTCGTCATGAAACGGTGCGAATTTTTAGAGAAACCATATTAGAGGTTTTTAGTGGTGTTTTAAAGACTCACGGCATCACCGATGATAAACAAATTCAATCCATGCTGGCTGATATCCAACAGCAAAAAGCCAAAAATTTTGCAAAATGCATGGAAAAACAAAAAGCTCTTTTTGAAAAGGAAAAGTCATCTACAAATCCTTCTTCAACAGAATCTCAACCTTCGAACCCTTCTTCTCAAGATGCAGCCAAGGCTTCAGCCAAGCCTGGTTTTGTAGCCGACACAGACGAAGAGGATGACCAAGAAGAAAAAAAGCCGAGCTCAGAAAAGTCTAAAGAAGATAAAACTGAGTCAAACGATTCCAATTCAGACGAAGATTAGGCATTATTCTAATCCAACACACTCTAATCGCTCAATATAAAGCGCGCCATTAGAGTCTGTTGGATGGTGAATAGCCATAATGAAAACCCAAGTCCCCCCCCTAAATCACGCTGTAAGCTAAGATGTAGGGGGTAAGTTGGCATTAAACTCAAGAATTGGTTTTTCTTGATTTAATCCTTTTAACTACGCTGACGGGCAGTAAAATCATTAAATAGGCATACACAGCATTTTCAAAAGGGATTAATAGAAGTTCTTTTGTCATTGCCAGAAATGACATCCCCATGTTTTTATCAAAAAAATAACTGACTCCACAATAAAATCCCGTCGACACTAATGAAAACAAAAAAGTCATGATAGGCAAAGTACTTTGCCTATCTCCAAAAAAATGCATTCGGTATTTGAAAAGCATCATCGTAGTCAATGTATACGACATACACCATAATCCCATTCTATTGGACGGAAACAATACATCTAGAATCACCCCGCAAAGTAATGATATCCACAGGCTTGTTAAATAAGGTTTTTGATAGTAGGCTATCACTATAAAAGGAACAAAAAAAGCCACCTGTACAGATGGCCAAAGAATAGGTCCAAATAAAGTTAAAAGCAAACTACATAGAAATAATAATTTAAGGCTTTGCTTAGTAAGCTCCATGGCCACATAGAATAACAGGCACGGTTTTCAATAAAATTTGTAAATCTAATAACAATGATTGCTCGTCCACATATTTTTCATCGAGTAAAACACGGTCTTCATACTTCAAATTATTGCGACCAGAAACTTGCCATAAACCAGTCAAACCGGGTCTGACGGAAAGAATTTTTGCTGTTTTGGATTTGTAGAATGCAAGCAGCTCAGCCTGGATGACAGGCCTCGGTCCCACAAGGCTTAAATCTCCTTTTAGCACATTCCATAACTGAGGTAGCTCATCCAAAGATGTTCTGCGAAGTATCTGACCCATTTTGGTTATCCTCGGATCTTTTTTTAATTTTCTATTCTTAGACCACTCTTGGAGGATATCTGGATGCTTTTCTAGAAGGATTTTGAGTTGTTCATCTGCATTAGTGTGCATGGTTCTAAATTTGTAACAGTTGAAGACTACACCTCCCTTGCCAACGCGTTTTTGGCTATAAATGACCATTCCCTTAGAAGAGCATTTTATCAACAATGCAATCAAAAGCAGCAAGGGTGATAAAGCAATCAGACCTGTCAGGCTGAGGAGAACATCTAAGAATCTTTTAAGCGGAACTGGTTTTATATGACTTGCAAAGGAATTTTCAAGAAATAGTTCGGATTCTGTAGAATTTGGGGAGTAAATCTCGTGCATGATATTCATTCCTGTTTTTTTTCATTAATGTCATCTTTAGCTATATTAAGATGGGCATGGGGGTTAAAATCTTTAAGAAAACTTATAATAAGTTTTGCTTAAGAAGCGCAAGAAAAAAACACATTTTTAATTTTTTGTTAAAAAAGGGTTGACACTATATGCGACTAGAAATTAAGGTGAGTGCATAACCCTTATAAATCCATGAGGTGATATGAATAGATTTTTAAGTGCAATATTTGCCTTAGCTTTTACCACAACACTTGCCACCACAAGCAAGGTTGATGCTAGTACCAGTGTACAATTTGGCATTGGTTATCGTTCTGACGACATTAACTGGAGAATCAAAGATCCGGAAGATTTTTCTGAATACGACATCTCACATCTCAATTTTAGAGATATAGAAATATTCACTATTCAAGCTAAATTAAAAGGTGTTTGTGGTGATTGTGTTTACTATCGTGTAGATGGCCAATATGGATGGGTCCTCGACGGAACCGTAAGAGAATCCGATCAATTTTATGCCGCAGAAGCAGATTGCGATGCATGTGCAACGCCTGTTGTATCTGCTACTACCTACAACGATATCAAGAAAAACTATGTTGCTGATTTCAATATCGCTATAGGTTATCCCTTACAACAATGCTGGTGCCCAGATTTGCAAATTATTCCTACCCTCGGTTTTGCATATGACACTCAGCGCCTCCGTCAAAAGAATCATGAAACAATTTCTGATGAACTTGGCGAATGCGCAAGCGAATGTGTGCCTCTTTATCCAGAAGATTGCAGAAATCACAGTAAATATCGCAGCACATTCTGGGGTCCATGGATCGGTCTTGATTTAGCTTTCTGCCATCAAGATTGCTGGAATGTATATGGAGAATTCCAATATCACTTTGGAACACGTGCTCGTAGAGAGCGTAACTCTAATGTAGGCTTTGATGATTTCGACTGCTATGAAAGAACAAAGCATGCTAATGGCGTAAGTTTAAAAGTAGGTTCTACCTATGCATTCAACTGCAACTGGTATGCAGATGGCTATGTGACTTACAAGCGTTTTTATTCTCATCAGCATGGCGACCACCTCTCTTGGAGATCGATTGGTGTAGCTATGGATATTGGATACATTTTCTAACGCTTCGGTGGGTTAATCCCATCTGTTAATCTTGAAGTTTATTGTTAAAGAGCACTCTTATGGGTGCTCTTTTGGTTTTAAACCCAACTAGCCCCCTAAATCCAAGCTCACATTAAACCTCTTGCATAATTAATCTCCTTGCCCCTGCCCATGCCCTTACCCCTGCCCAAATTGTTTTAAATTCCGCATCCTAATCCCGAATAAAAGGGTTTGAACCGTTGAGATCAGCAAGAGTAGTATGAAAGGATTTGAACCACAGAGGGCAGCGAGACAAGTGTGAGCTCCTAAATAATATATGGATTTGTGCCCTTACCCTTTCCTGTAACTTCTCAAAAAGTCATGGCAAAAAAAGTAGCCAGTTAGCCCCGACATAGTTATAAATAAATATGACTTTGAATCAAAAATTTCTGCATATAAGGATACATACCCATTCCTCAATTATGCACCACTCTTGTCTCACTGCCCTCACTGCCCTCTGTGGTTCAAATCTTTTCACACTACTCTCGCTGATCTCAACGGTTCAACCCCTTTTATTCGGGATTAGGATGCGGAATTTAAAACAATTTGGGCATGGGCATGGGCATGGGCATGGGCATTGGCATGGGCAAAGAGATTAATTATGCAAGAGGTCTATTATGCAAGAGGTTCTTTTTATGTTTTGTGGGAAGATGATGAATAGTCGCAATCTTTTTTGGCTAAGATATTTTTTGTGAATTCTTCCAGCATAGAGGTATCTACAGTTAGAGACTTTAACTTATCTAATGCTGAAGTTAGTAATGAGTGAGCTACTTCTCTTGATTTATCGATTCCCAACAAAGTAGCAAAGGTTGTTTTGTGGTTTAAAACATCAGATCCAGTGGATTTACCATGTTTAAGATCACTATGAGTAACATCGAGAATATCATCGTGAATCTGAAAAGCCAGCCCTATTTCCTGTCCAAAATGTTGAAGTATTTGTATTTGAGAATGATTAGCCTCACCCAGAATGCCCCCAAACTCAATGGCTGCGGATAACAAGGCTCCGGTTTTAAGTCGATGCAAAAGCTGTAAAGACTCTAAATCAATAGATTTAAGGGAGCTCTCTATATCCATCACCTGACCTCCAATCATACCTTGCGCTCCGGATCGTTGAGCTAAGACATGGATCAGCTTGACTTTTTGCTGGTCTGTTACCCCTTCTGCTGAAGATATTACCTCAAAGGCTCTAGTCAGCAGATAATCACCAGCTAAAAGTGCTAAAGGTTCATTGTAAGCTTTGTGTAATGTAGGCATACCTCGTCTGAAATCATCGTTGTCCATACAAGGCAAATCATCGTGAATCATTGAATAGGTGTGGATAAGCTCTATGGCGCAAGCCGGAATTAAAGCACTCAGCTCATCGCCCCCAAAAGCTTGGCATACAATTAGAGCAAACAAAGGGCGGATTCTCTTCCCTTTTCCTAGTGTAGAATAGCGCGCAGCTTCTAACAAATGAAAGAAAGGAGCTGAGGTTTGTGGTACTAAAGCATCAAGTTGTTTTTCAATCAAGCCACGTTGATGATCTAAAAAAAAATTTAATTCCATGGTAGTTTATCTGCTCCAACAGCTTCTTCCATTGCACTGAAAGGTGCGTGGCCTATACCAATATAGTCAAATCCCTTTTTAGCCAATTCTGCCGGGTTATATTGATTGCGTCCATCGAAGATAACTCTTCCTCGCATCAGTGAGCGCAGTTGATCAAAGTCGAGAAAACGGAACTGTTTCCATTCTGTCACAAACACTATGGCATCGGCCCCATTCGCTGCATCAAACTCGTCTTGGCTCCAATGAATTTGAGAGCGATGGCCAAGTATTTTTTTAGCATTAGGCATCGCTATAGGATCGTACAGCCTGAGATGACAGCCTTGCGACACAAGGTATTCTATCAACACCAGTGATGCCGCCTCGCGCATATCATCGGTATCCGGCTTAAAAGCCAAGCCTAGTATGCCGATGGTCTTGTTGGCAAGGCCATCTTGCTGCGCAAAATAACGTGTAAGCTTATTTCCCAGCACCTGCTTCTGTTTAAAATTCACATGTTCGACCGCTGAAATAATGGACAAAGGATAATGTAATTTTTCAGCCTGATACTTTAGAGCTTTGAGGTCTTTGGGAAAGCAAGATCCGCCAAATCCAGGACCGGCGTAGAGAAAATGGTAACCGATCCTTTTGTCAGATCCCATGCCTTTTCTCACTTTGTTGATATCAGCTCCGGTCAACTCGCAAAGTCCAGCCAATTCGTTCATGAAAGAAATACGTGTTGCTAACATGGCATTTGAGGCATATTTGGTCATTTCAGCCGAAGCTATGTCCATGATGATCAGCCTTTCATGGCTTAACATAAAAGGAGAATAAATTTCTTTCATCGTATCGGCGGCCATAGAGGAATCCACCCCGATAATGACACGATCGGGCTTCATGAAATCATTGACCGCATTGCCTTCTTTTAAAAATTCCGGATTGGAGACTAACGCAAATGAGATCGAGCGGTTGCTTTCGATCAGGCGCTGTTTTATAAGCCGAGAAACCTCTTGAGATGTTCCAACTGGTACGGTGGACTTTATGACGATCAGCTTCTCATTTTCCATATGCTCCGCAATAGAGGTGGCGGCACGAAAGACATAGCTTAAATCAGCATGTCCATCTTCCGAGGAAGGAGTATCCACTGTAATAAAACAGACCGATGCTGTTGAAACCGCATCAGAATATTCTGTAGTAAATACCAGGCGATTTGCCTTGATATTTCTTTGAACGATTTCTTCTAGGCCCGGCTCATAGATGGGAATGTGACCTTGTTTTAACTTGTCGATCTTCTCTTTATTCACATCCAGACAAACCACATGGTGTCCCATTTCAGCAAAACAAGCTCCGGTAACCAAACCTACGTATCCGACACCTACAATTAATAATCTCATAGCACATCCAAAATAATTGCATTCATTAAACATCTCAAAGTCGAGATTTTAACATTGTAACATTCTATTAAAATTCTAGACAAGGGATGATGTTATTATAATCATTCCGGTCAGGTTTTGATAAGCCTACATTAAAATTAATCGCCATTCGAAATTTTTCTTCCTCGCGATATCGATAAGACAAGCGCAGATGGCAAGCCGATTGCAGTGTTGCCAACAGGTCGACTTCAAATTCCGTATAGTTGGGTTCATGCATGCGGTTCCATCCATGGCGTGATTCAAATTCAACCGCCCATCGCGGACTCAGGCGGTAGTAAAAATGCAATAAAAGCGTATCGCGCCTATCGGAAAGTTGCGAGTGGCGTAGTTCCTCGATGGATCGGTAGGAGTCTAAGATGAAGTTGGTATGATCGGCCTTTCTCCAGTCATAAGCGTCTCTATGCCTGTATTCGGCAGCTATAGCCGCATTCTGCGAAAGCGTCCAACCGACGCGCACATTCATATGGTCTAAACGATGCTCTTCTAAGTCCCAAGCCGTATCGATGGAATGATGCAGGAAAGAAAAAGTATTGAATTTGAATGCAGCGTAAATTTTGGGAATAAATTGGGGAATGGAATGCGTATTAAAAAAGGCCCTGGCATAGATATCGGCGTGTAAAAATTTAGACACTATCTCCTGGCACGGCTTGCGATATATATTATGCTGCATACCAAAGGTCAACATGTTTAAATGATACCATCCGTCCTGTATATCAAAGATATAATGATCGTGCGGTGAGGTTGAAGGATAACTGATAAAGTCATAGTGGACATAAGGCAGCATCACATGTTTATGACAGTCATAGTAACGGTGCCAACGAGAATTAACTTCACAGCCCAAATGCCAGAAGCCCAGCCAACGGGCCTTATGTTGAGGACTGCTATTATAAAAAATAACATTTCCTCCAATTTCGGGAATGACATTTAATATAGAAATTTGAAAATGGCGATAAAATTTTTGCGCTATTTCCACACGCGATGATTGATAATTGTGCACATCGATCAGGTGGTTCGCATATTTGAAATCTAAAAAAGCAGCTCTAAAACGCGAATCGGAAATGATGCCCGAATTGAACAAGTTGACAGGTCTAAAATGCGTCTCGAAGCTTGGTAGCTCTTGCTTAATGGTCTGAAAGGAGTTAACCCGGACACGTGCATAAAAATTGCTGATGGCTATATTTTCATCGTGCCTAACATGCAATTGCGTCCTGCCGGCGGTATCTAGCTCTAAGCCTTTGTCTTTATAATCGGTGGCCATCTCGCTATCGCTCAATTTATCCCAGGTCAGACTGGTGATGAGCTGGCGTTCCTCCCAATTCTTATTATATACTCCTTGATAGCGGTAGCGCATTTGCTCATGAGGATGGATGATAGCCGAATCTTGGGCGATGTAGTTGATAGTTTCCAGGCTCTCCAAATGGTCTTTCGAAAGGTAATACGTTTCTAAGCCACAGCCTAAGCCTCTGTTAAGCCGCAAATCAAAACGCAAAAAGGCTTTAAATCTTTCTCTAGACAAGAATTCATAAAGTAAAGAGCCTCTAGGACCTTGTCTTCCACCCCAGCGGAAACTATAGCGTATGGGCGCATCTAATATGGTATGCAGATTGGTCTTAAAGGAAGGCAGCCACAATAAAGGCATATGGAACAGGCGGAATTTGACATTTTTAGCTTTAAGGTCATAGGCTTTGTTCAGCGAGGCTTCTTCTGCAGCAATCTGCCAGTCCATCTTATAATTTTCTGATGTGGTGATAAAGGCCTCTTCAAAGCGATAGGACCCATCAGGTTCGAGATAGATCACGCGTCCACCAAAAAACCAAGGCTCCAGTCCCGAACGTCCATTGTATATAATGCCGGCCTTGCTTTGAAAATCATACTCTAATTTATCTCCCACAAATAGATACTCGCCAAACTCGATCAAAAGATCCCCTTGAGCTTCTATAGTGAAGATAGGCTTGCCATCTTGAATGTTGCGGGTATAGAGAATTTGTCTAGCTTGTAGGCGCAGGTTAGGGGCAGTGATAACTCCCCCTTTATCCGTTTTTAGCACGCCTTCGCTAAATTCCGGTTCCCTCAAATTCACCGTAACTCCCTCGGCGAATAAGGCCTCGGAGCTCTCAGCTTCAGCTGAAAAGCAAATATTTTTATATGGCAACAAGCCTATGAACAATAGAATAATGAAGTGTATAAGAGTGATAGTAGCAGGTCTTTCTGACATATATAAAAAGGTAGTAAAAGTCGAGAGTATATGATCAAATGCCAAGAGTTGCAAGTGAAAAGACGGCTTTCACTTGCCAAATTCGGCTAAGTTCAAGCGTGATTTAGGGGCGCAAGTTGAGTTTCAATTACATAGCAGCTCGAATTAACAATCCAGCTAGAGCATATCTGTTTTTAGAATTGCCATTAGCCATAGCTTCTAAAATGATCTCTATGCCTTTATCCTCTTGTTGTTTGGCAAACATTTCAAAAGCCTCGATCAATAGTCCGGAGGATTCGTGGGGAGTGAGTTCGAACTTGGTTTCTAACTCCCTAAATTCCCAGGGAACGTAGGATCTGAAATTGATGAGCTCAAGATTCTGCTGTTTAACTACCCACTGGCTGAGCAATTCCTGATAAGGTCCCGGTTCTTTTAATTGGCAAAGTGCCAAATTGCAGTAGTTACGCACCAGAGGAGCGCCGGCTTTTTGCTGGTAATTCTTTAAGAGTTCAATGGATTTAGGGGTTTGCAGCTGGGTTAACAAATGCACAGTAGTGGGAATCAAATCATTTTGTTGATAAATAAAAATTCTCTCTGCCAAGCTCAAAAAATCCTTCTCGGACAGTGCAAGAGATTGTTCCATTATATCTTCTTTAATACTGAGAGTTAGTTCGTAGGCCAAACTTTGAGAAGCAAAATTTTGCTGCGCTGAAGGAATGGCCTTGAAAGCGGCCAAACCTTTACCTACTGAGCTAATGTTATTCAGGCAAACATCGGTAGAGTCGTAGATAAGAACTTGCGCCAGCACTTTTAGGCAGGCCGGGTCTTTGCGTTTTAATAGCGACATGGCGGCATTGACACGCACATTGAGTTGAGAAGAATCAAGCAGTTCTTTTAAGCAGGATTCAGTGCCCGCGATTTCTCCTAACGCGTAAATGGCAAAGAGATTGTCCTTTTTTGCGATGTTTTGTAAAGGCTCTTTAGACTCTCTAAGTCCTAGTTTATAAAGGCTAAGCAGAGCGGCAATTTGTAGATTAGGAGAGGTTGACTTGGCCATCTTTTGCAATTGAGGAAGGCTGGTGCTGTCTTTAAATAAACCAAGAGCGACAGCACACGCCTCTTGTTGGGGAATTTCGTGATGTGTGGCTAATATACGGATTTGAGGTAAAAGCTCATCTTGTCCATATTTAGCAGCACTTAAGATAGCAGCTATACGCACATCTTGATCTGGATGAGCTAGCAGTCTTTTCAATGCTGCTAAAGCCCTCGGCCCGCCAAGCTTCGCGAAAAATGGGGGAAAAAGCGGATGCAGCTGAGCCGGTACTTTACTCATCAGAGCTTCAATTTGTCCAAAAGCTTTGGGATGTTTTTTTTCGGTTAAATGAGCCAAGGCTTCAAAGCGGATAAGTAACTCATTCGACCCCAAAACAAGGTTAAGCGCTTCGTCTGCATCGTCGTGTTGATACTTCGAAAGCAAATTCAAGGAAAGCAGCTGGATCTGCGGAATTGGATTCCTTAGTCCTGCTTCTAGAATATACATCGTGCTATCATGGGCAGAAATGCCTGCTCCAAACAATGCCATGACTTGAGTTTCTAAATCGCTGCTTCTCCATCCCTGGTCTATCAGCAACAGGCCCATATTATGCAATAGCTCGGTATTGTGGCTGCGGTTTTTTTTGTATGTTTGCATGTAGAGATCTACAGCTTCTTTAAGATGGCCTGCTTGGACCTGATAGATTACCTGGCGGGAAACAATGTCATCCTCGCTGCAGGTTAACTTTGAGCACATCAGAAAAAAACTGCAGATGAAGATATAAATATATTTATTGCACATATTTCCACAGATCTATGCCTATGTTTAAAAAAAGCTTATGTACGGCGTTTAATGGTAATCCGAGAACATTGTAATAACAGCCGTCTATTTTTTTTACCAATAAAACACCTAATTTTTGAATCGTATAACCGCCAGACTTATCAGCCCAACAAGTATGCTTTAGGTAGGTGTGAATTTCATCGGAGGATAATGGGTTAAAAAGTACGCGGGTTTCTTCAACTTCTTGATAGATTTCATGTTGATGATACAGGCAGACACCGGTAAAAACACTTTGCCATTTCCCTTGCAGTTCCTCTATGAATTGAAAAGCTTCCTGGTAATCCATAGGTTTATTATAGATTTTTTGGTTGCAGTAAACTACCGTGTCAGCTGTTAAAATGGTCGCATGTGAATAAAGGGATTGCAGCGAACAAGATTTCCCTCTGGATAAACTATCGACATAGCCAACGGGATCCCCTAAGAAAGGTATAGATTCTTCCACAAATGCCGGAGATATTTGCTCAAAAGGCAGAGAAAAGGTGCGCATCAATTCTATTCTGCGTGGAGATTGTGTACCTAGAATAAGTCTTAACATGTAAACTTCCGTGCTTATTGGATAAAGATTTGCGAAAAGATAAAAATTTTCACATTGGCAGCAGCTAATTCGGGACAGTACCCAGCCAACAACTCGCCTACTTGCTTTTCTAAGATTTTGAATTCGCTCAAGGAGGCCATAGGCTTATCCAAAAATAGACCCAGGTACTTTTTTTCTTGAAAGTAGACTTCGCAAAGTGTGGTGCCGTTGGATTCGGTGCCAATACGTGATTGTTTCCAAGCTTGGCTTCGATGCAATTTCATTTCTATATCGGGAGTAAGTAGACAGCCGACAAAAAATTTTACTTTTATACGGTTACTGGTGACGACCATATGGTTTCTATAGTTAAGTATAGTTGTATAGTAAACATTATATAGGTTATTACAAACGATTGCAATGTGAAGTTCCATGGTTCCGGCAATTTCTGGCGCTCGTGAATTTTTTAATAGACCTCTAGTTTACGCTTTGAGAAAGAGCTTGACAACCTTCTGATTTATAAAAGTTGATGATATTGGCCATTGCTCTTACCCATGCCCAATTGTTTTAAATTCCTTATCCTAATCCCGAACAAAAGGGTTTGAACCATTGAGATCAGGACTGTTGTGTGAAAAGATTTGAACCACTGAGGACAGTGAGGGCAGGGAGATAAATATGCAAACGGTTTATTAATCCAAAAAAAAAGGGCAGCGTTTCGCTGCCCTTATCCTTCACTCAACGACTCAAATCGATTAGTTGACGATCGTACTTTCTTGCTGTGTGATCGGTGTTTTAATCGAATCTGAGGTGACATTTACGTTAATACGTGCATCACCAGAAGCTGCAGCACGAGCATCCACGCGGAATTTCGCAGTGGAGCGCGGTGGCAGATGGTTAATTGGGGCAAAAGTCACTGTTTGACCAGAGACTGTGCCTTGGCTATCGCCTGTAGCACTTAACGGTACAATTTCTTTGGGGAAATTGACAGTCACTACAACATTGCTATCTGCTTCGGAACCTTGGTTCACTACTGAGATGCAATAGCTGGTGGTTTCACCAATGCAGATTGGATCTTCAGTATCACAGATAGTGACATTCAAGGCTGCACGGCCTTTCCAGCGAGTTGTAAACTCGTCACAAGCTTCACATCCTTGGCAATCGGTGACGTGTACTCTGTTTGTGAAGCAACCAGGAGTACATGTTGTCAACGTGAGGTTGAAGTTGGCTTTTTCACCTTGCTTCAATTCCTTAAGTCTCCATACAGCTTGGTTGCCTGTTACGGTAGCACCGTTGGCAGAAACAATGGATGTGGAATTTGGAGCATGATCAGTTACAATCACGTCGGTAAGCGGTTTGTCGCCAGTATTGATAACTGTGATCTGATAGTCTGCATTTTTGCCGATCTGTTGTTCTTTTGGACCGGTTTTATGCAGCTCAACATCACATTTGCATACACATGTGCACCATTGGCAGGAAGTAGAATCTGCGTTGCAGGCTGTTACTACAGCTGTATTGCAGATTTTGCCTCTCTTCACAGCTGTGAAGCAGACATTAACTTTCTTAGTTTGGCAAGGCTCAAGACATCCTAATTTGTAGGTCAAAGTTCTTAAGCAGCTGCTATGTTCTAGACCATCTGGTACTTGATCTGTAACTACGACATCTTCTGCAGTGCAGCTTCCGCGGTTTGTTACAGTAATTGTGTAATGGACAGCATCGCCTGGGCATACTTCTTCAGGACCACACTTGTGGCAAACCAGAACAGGTTTTGCACAGAGCAGGGAGCAGAATCTGACAGGAATAGCTGTAGCGCAGAAGCAAGCGCATTGCTCGCCTTCGCATTCGCATTTTACCCAAAGCTTAGCGGGACGGCATTCGCCTTGTCTCATGGCACCAATGTTCCATGTAACTTTGCGGCCTTCAACTTTTGCTTCAGGTGTACTTCTTACATATGAAACGCCTTCTGGAAGATGTGTAACTACAACCACATCGCACACATCGATGCATGCTTTGATATCAAATTCTAAAGGATATTCATCTCCCAACATACACATGTGAGGATTTCTGGCAGTCACAACTATACCGTCGCGGCAGCAGAGTTCATTAGAATTTGGATAGTGGCAGCGTCCCTTAGGAGCGCATGGCTCGCAAGGGGCGGGACATTGAGGTTTGCAAACAGGCTTGCAAGCAGGCTTGCAAACTGGGGCGCAATCAGGTGCGCAAGCAGGTGCGCATGGTTCACGGCATACGGCTGGGTGGGGTTCACAACAATCTGATGTATCACACCAGTTGTGGGAGCAGCCCATCCACAAAGCTGCAGTTGTGATTAAAAAAACCAACGAGGTTAAGATTCCTAGTTGTTTTCTCATTAAAGACTCCTTGTTTTGTTAGGCTTCTTGTTAATTTTGTTTCTCAATCAAGTTGATTGTCATTTTTTGTAGGTTAAGCTGTTCCCTTAGCGCCGTAAATCGGGTCTAAAAGTAGCTTCAGGCCCTATAGGAATAATGTAGGCTTAAAACCTAGAATCTTTTAGTAGGGATTGCACTCCTCTATGTAACATGTGTCTTTATCCCAGCAGTGATAACTCGGACAAGCTCTTGGTTTCTTCTGACAGCACCTTGGAGGTGGAGGCGAACAACAGTCGGTTTCAATACAGCAGCTGGTTAATTGAGCTGAGACCACGAAAGCGAGGATGAGGTTAACACTGGCTGATGTGGCAAGTGCTTTCTTTAAAATTGATCTAGCTTTTCTTAGCGATGTTGTATTCATGTCTTTTGGTTGCCTGTAGCTGTTTTTGGTTGTTTTGAACGAGAGGGAGACCCTCTCGTTCAATGTCATAGCTTTAGCTTAAAGCTATTTTAGTAGCAGCAATTTGTCTCACATGGAGCTGGGCATGGCTTTGGACATGGATTGCATGGCTTTGGACAACATACTGGTTTACAGCATGGCTTTGGAGGACATGGTCTTGGGCATGGATTGCAGCAAGGATCGCGGTCCCAGCAGCAGCAGCCGACCAACATAGTTCCTGTTACAGCTAAAGCTATCATTGAGCTTATTATGCTTTTCATAGATACACTCCTATGGTTAGGGTTTGTTTAAATTTAAATCGTATACATCCCTCACTTTAGCAATCAGCGGACTCTCATTCTATCGAAACCGATTGTACTGCCGATTTATGAAAAAGGATTTACCTTTTCTACATACGTATTAGCTATTAAATTCTCCAGTAGAATTTTTACTTTACAACTCTAAATGCTGCCAAAAAAGATATAAAATACTGTGAATCAGATGGATAAAATCTTAAGAAAATTGAAAAAAAAATCAGGTTAAACAACGTAAAATACGACTTGACATTAAATATTTAATTTGCATTTAAGTCATACTCCAAACAACCTGAAAATTGGAATTTCGACCTAGCCAAAGCCCCGAAATTCGATTTTTCAAAACAAAGCTATTGAACGTCTTGCATAATTCATTTCCCTGCCCATGCCCTTGCCCCTGCCCTTGCCCTGGCCAAAAATTAAGAAAGTTCTTTCCGTAATTCACCTTTCTAGTATAAA
>CAYMKI010000027.1:16591-27469 GCA_964390695.1 uncultured bacterium | reverse complement strand
TTGGCATCTCTGTTGAGATATAATGAGCTATCTTGAAATGCGATTTTATCGGTGGCACAAATAATGTCTTTAACACCATCAATGGTTTTTTCTCTCTTAACGACCTGAGATCTTTGGCTTATCATTTCTGCTTCAGAGAGATCGGCATTTGGATTTTTTTGATGAGATTTTTCCACAATGATCCTTAAGTTAGCTACTATCTTTGGAGCTATTTTTTCAGCCAAATGCCTAGCCACTTCCTCTGGATTTCCACGAATAAAATCTTTACAAGTTTTTCCTAAGACAAACCCTTTGCGTGCTAAAAAATCATTCTCCCCTCGGTTCAGTCGGAGAAGCTCCTGAGTTACCACAGCGGTCAATGCTCCCACCCTTTCTGAGCTTAAATCGATGGAATCCGACGGATTTTCAACTTGCTTATCTTTCTGTTTTATCCACTCTAAATGGTCTTGGTAACCAACTTTCAGAAATCTACGACCTTTCTTAACTGCTGCAGCAAATCCTTGAGAATCATATTGAATTTTCAACCTCTCAGCTTCCTCACGGATAATCTCCTCGTGCAGCGGAAAAATTCTTGCCAGTGTTGGCAAACCATCGACTGATGGCTGTTCTTTCATGTGTTCCAAATCGATCAAGCCAATTTTCCCCACCTTTTTGCCGTTTTCTTCTTCAACATATAGAGGCAAATTATCATACCTTGGAATATTCCCCACATCTTTAATGTGACTGAGAGGATGCAGCTGTGGATTGACCAAGTCGGATAGATATATCTTGGAGAATAAGCGTGTCATCTCACGCACGGCATCATCAAACATCCGTGGATTAGACAGATATAATCCCATATTGAAGTAGGTATTTGTATTTACGGGCAGACGCTCCTCCACTAAAAACTCCTGGCAAAGGCTAGCCTTGGGTATCACGAGATGAGTACTATTTTGCCCCTCTAAAATTTTCCTCACAGCTTGCATCTGATGGAATCGCCTAATAGCCCCCTCTCTGCCGGATCTTTTCAATACAACTTCCGGTACATCTTTAGGAAGATATACTCTTGTCTTGCCACTATCTGCTTGAGGTATAGATTCGCTCTCAGGCCCTTCAGCTTTAGCGCACTCTTTTTTATATTGAGGATATAACCCTTCAGATAATAAGGGCCGGCGGACATTGTATCCGCGAATATATTTCTGCAATGCAGTAGCAGCTATTGCCTCTTTAGAAGGAGGCACCGTCTTTTCAGCTACTTTAGTTGGATGCGCAGGGGAATTCGGCGCTTTGTACACAAGATTCACAGCCTTTTTTGATATTGCAGGTTGGACCTCAACGACTTTGGAAATCACCTGATTGTCATGTAAATGTTGACTATGATCACCTTTTTCGTTAAATTTACTTTCGAGCACATACTTGTGAGGAGATCTTAGAGCTGCTTTTGCTATCAGCATGACTAGAGGAATGACCAACGTCAACCATGACAAGGCGATACCTATGGTCTTGAAGACTGTACCGGCGGAAATCCTTGAGGCCTTTAATGCAACTATTTCACGTCCATCCGAGGACTTTTGGAGCACTACTGCTTTTTTACCTGATATATGGAAATAGCTATCTACATTCTGGATAGCCTTTTCTTCTGGTGTTTTGGCCAGTGACCCATAATACACAGGTGTGAAAAATTTTATTTCTGTCATTAAGAAACTCCTGCTATTAATAAACTTACACGATAATATTTTGAATATATTATACACTAAAACTATTAAGCTTATATAAAGATTTAAAGTTTTAAACACATACCATCGAAAAGATAATATCAAAATGAAATGTATTTAATTTGCCGAAGTTTGGACAAAATTTAGCAAATCTTGAGTCTTCCTTACAGTTTGAGAAAAAATGCTTCGAAACGCTCGAGCACTTCAGGCATATTCTTGCGGCCAAACCCTATTCTAAAGAAGTTACCTTCAACATCAAAAACACTTTGAGGCATAACCAGCACACCACATTCTTTAACGGATCTTTCCACAAATTCATCTACAGCTATTGGCAGATGAAGTTTAGGAAATGCTACTGTTCCGCATTGAGGCCTCACCCAGGATAGCAATGATTCATGGCGCTCAAAAAAATGATCCAGAACAGCTAAATTTCTCAACAGAACAGCGCGGTTTCGTGTCAAAATATAATCTCTAGCCCTCAAAGCCATAAGCGCCAAAATTTCAGCATGAGCGCTATTGCAAATCGAAGTGTATAATTTATATGAGCCGATAGCGTTAATCACAGCCGCTTCTTGGCAGGCAATCCACCCAACGCGCAAACCGGAGAGTCCGAATGACTTGCTCATGACATTTAAAGCAATCCCGCGTTCATAGGCATCGGCCAAGGAGGGCAGTCTGTCCTTCTCATCTATTTCGAGATAGCGATAAACCTCATCAGAAAATAGGTACAGGTGATGTTTTCGAGCTAGATCGATCAGAGCCTCAAACTCACTTTTGCTCAGCAAAGCTCCTGTGGGATTATGCGGATAGTTCACAAGGATCATCTTTGTATTAGGCCGGATTGCCTTGCCTAACGCCTCAATGTCTAGCTTCCACTGATTTTCATACCGCAAAGATACCGTCGTCACCTGAGCGCCTACAGCTTCAGGTATAGATTGCAGAGATTGGTAACACGGGGCAAGCACAATCACATGGTCATTTCGATTCAGTAATCCACGCAAGGTACAATATATACCTTCCTCTGCACCCGCAAATGTGAAAATTTGTTGGCTATTAACGGATTCATAGAGACCAGCTATAGCTTCTCTTAAAACGGGCAACCCCGAGGTCTCCGTATAGGATAAACTCAAATTATCCCACAATTTTTTAGCTTCGAAATCAGCCAGGTCCAAGATTTCTGATAGGCGCCAGCTTTCTGTATCGGAGGGGCAAAGCAGGTAAGGGGCAGTAAATTCGTACTTTTTCCAAAATTCTTCGAGCTTAAATGGGGGAAGCGACATAGACATAATCTCCTAAAAATGAAATAGATATATACATATTAGTCTATTATAGACAATATTGTCCACATCTTTCTGCAATTCAAAAAAAATCTGCACTTGAATTTTTTTTGCCAATGTATTATTCTCAATATTTTAAATCAAGGAGTTGAAAAAAATGGCAAGCAAACGCATGCAAATTAAATTAAAAAGTGAAGAAAGTCCTCACTGCCGTACTAGCTATAAAAACAAGAGCAATACGCCTGATCGTATCGAACTCATGAAATATGATCCTATTGTTCGCAAACGTGTAAAGTACAAAGAGACTAAATAACCTCTTGTCTTTATCCGCATCAAGGAGTTGGAATGTTTGAGCTGTCTGTAGCTGGGAAATACCTTACCCCCAAGTGGCGACAGCTTTCTGTCTCCATCATAAGCTTAATATCCATTTTAGTGATCGCATTAGTCGTTTGGCTAATTGTTGTTTTTTTTTCCGTGACAAACGGCTTGGAAAAAAACTGGATAGAAAAATTGGTGGCTTTGACAGCCCCGGTTAGAATTACACCTACTGAAGACTACTACAACTCCTACTATTATCTTGCTGACAGCATCAGTGCCACTTCGGACTACACTCTCAAGAGCATCGGTGAAAAGTACAGTGCATCTACCCCAGATCCCTATGATCCTCAAGTCGATGAAGAACTGCCTATCACTTGGCCCAAGCCGGATTTAAACGAGGACGGCCAGCTCAAAGATTTAGTCAAACTCGCTTATGAGGCTATAGACTCGCTAAACGGCGATGTGCAAGCTAAAGACTTTGAAATGACCGGCGGCCACCTGAACTTGCAGCTTGTGCGCCATCGAACCGTAGACGTCGTTTCTCCTGTCAACCAACCTAACGCCTTTACCACAGCTACTCTATCACAAGCCGCTTATTTGAGTTCATTTGATCCTAGCAATCAGTTGCTCACTAAGGCCATTTTACCTTTAACGGCTAGGGATGCGGTCAATATACTCACCCTATTGGAGGTGGCTGGCTCCCCCTCTTATGAAGTGTCTGATCATCCTGAATCTATCCCGGCTGTAGATCTACAATCTTACCTAGCCGAATTCTTCAAAGCCGTCGATATCAAAGAACTCACAACACCCCCGGCGACCTGGAATTTGCCTAGACATTTGTTGCCCGAAAACGGAGTATTATCTGCTTGGGCACTCTACAAAAACGACAAGTTAGTGCGAGTTGTCATTCCACAAGAGGCCCATACCCGTCCCAATTCTGTTCAAAATGGAACTGATGATGGATACCAAGCAGAGGCAGTTCAAATTAAAATACAGGACAAAGAGATCTCTTTACTGGCTAAAGGTAAAGAAGCTATATCTTTGCCAAAATACATCCCCATAGCTCTTGCCGAGAACATTCCCTTATCAGCACAGCTGGACACCGATTCCTTACGCACAGTAAAGAAGCCTTCTAATATAGTATTTAATCTGCAGACCCGCATTCAAGGGCATCCCCTCGCAGGCAAAGCCCCTCTCAAAAATTTAGTTATTTCCCGCTTGGAATTATCACCTCCCTCCACCGCCGATATACACAATCCCTTTCTATGGAACTTCACACAGCGTCAAAATAACACATCCTCTCACATCCTTCCCAGCAATACCTATTTTGGTGAAGGTATTTTGCTGCCCAGAAGCTTTCGAGATGTAGGCATAGCAATTGGCGACCAAGGCAGCGTTTCTTATGCAGCTCCCACAACGAGCTCTGTGCAAGAACAGCGCATCCCTATTTTTGTCGCCGGCTTTTATGAACCCGGAGTTATTCCCACTGGCGGTAAAATCATTCTAGTCAACCCTGAAGTCACCAGCATCATCCGCTCATCTATTAGCCAGAACGATACAGCTATGACCAATGGGATCAATGTTCGCTTTGACAACATCAACCAAGCCGAGATAATTAAACATAAGCTGCAAGCCGCTTTGGCTGATCGCGGAATTGCCAACTATTGGAATGTCGAAACTTATCGCGATTATGAATTCACTAAAGACCTCATCAAACAGCTCCAAAGTGAGAAAAATCTGTTTACACTATTAGCAACCATCATCATCCTGGTGGCGTGCTCCAACATCATTTCCATGCTCATCATCCTCGTCAACGACAAAAAGATGGAAATTGGCATTTTGCGCTCCATGGGCGCCACTTCTTTCAGCATAGCCTTCATATTCGGCACTTGTGGAGTCTTCATGGGCGTTGCCGGCAGTCTCATGGGAACCCTGGCAGCCATAGCCACGTTAAAGAATTTGCCGCTGCTAGTGAATACGATCAGCCGCATCCAAGGACATGACATGTTCAACCCCGTGTACTTTGGCGAAAATCTGCCGACTGAACTCAGCCTGGAAGCATTGCTCTTTGTCATCGTCGCGACAACGGTCATATCTCTGCTAGCGGGTCTCGTGCCGGCTATTAAAGCCAGCCTGGTACGACCTTCCACCATATTGAGGTCTGAATAATATGTCATCTACCACCAAGGTCACTTTAAGAGCTCGTCAAATCCACAAAGCCTACTATGCCCCAGAGAAAATCCCCGTACTTCAAGGTGTTGATTTGGAGGTTAGAGCCGGAGAGACAGTCGCTATCACCGGTCAATCGGGACAAGGAAAGACCACCCTCCTGCACGTCTTAGGAACGCTCGAAAATCCCTGTTCGGGATCTTTAGAAATCATGGGACAAGCACTGTCCTGGCATAATAAAAGCCGCATAAGAAACAAAAACTTAGCTTTCATTTTCCAATCCTTCCACCTCTTGGAAGATTATACAGCCTTGGAGAATGTGCTCATACCTGCACGCATCGCCAGAATGAACACGTCGCCCGGATCCTCCGCCTATCAGCGAGGTTTAGATTTATTACATTCTGTCGGTTTAAGCGAAAGGTGTCATTTTCACACAAAGCTATTATCTGGAGGAGAAAAGCAGCGTGTCGCCATAGCAAGGGCTCTTTGTAATGATCCTGACCTTATTTTTGCCGATGAACCCTCCGGCAACTTAGACGAGACCACAGCCCAACACATCCATGACCTCCTTCTGGGCTATGCCAAAAACCATGGCAAGTCTATTATCGTTGTTACACACAATCCGCATTTAGCCGAACGTTGCGATACCCGTTACCACCTCCAAGGTGGTTGTTTGGGTATAAGCCATAATTAATTCCCATATCGCGTTATTTAATAAGTTACGTTCTGGAATTGTCAAAATCACAAGAGACCTAAGCGTCCGTAGGGACAATAGCGTCAGGGACTCGGAGTTTTGTCACTGTCTCCATAGTCCCTTAGGTCGCTTCGGTCCCTATCGCCCCTACCAATTTGTTTAAACAATGCGGAGCTTAAGGGATAACCTCAGAGAGCTATAGCTTTTCTATAGCTTGAAGGATTTCATCCAACTTATTTAGAGGAGAACGGCACACCCCTTTATGACATATATACACGGTGGTTTTTCCTTCTAGAACTCCGTTTTCTTTTACTGATGGAATAAGCTTAAACAGCAACTCATCACTCTCTTTGCGCCAAATGACAGCTTTGTGAGGAATAAAATTTCGGTACAAGGCTTCCTTGATGTCTTTAGCATGCTCCTCTTGTTCGTTTAAGGCGATGACGATGGTGGGGGTATGAAGATCGTAGTAACGATTTAAATTCATGATGGAATAGACATATCCGGGAGCATAGTCATCAATATAATCCTTTACAGTTTTCAAAATATCTTCCGCCTGGTCTAAAAATGCTGTTTGATTGGCTAGCTGATACAGGCGAAGCAAATTTTCGCAATGTATCGAATTGCCTGAAGGTTCGGCGCCATCGGAGTAATGCGCTTTCCTCAAAATCAGGTTCTCTTCGTTTGCATCCGTCTGATAAAAAGCCCCTGCTTGCAGTTTGAAATTACGCTCCAGTGTTTCTGCCATTTCGAATGACCACTGCAACCAAATGGTGCCAAACCCTGCTTCAAACAAACTTAAGGTGGCTTTGATCATAAAAGCATAATCATCAATACCTCCCCGAAACAGAGCTTCTCCCTGGCACCATCGGTGTAAAAGATAATCCTCTTTCCACATAGCGCTGCGTATAAAATTTGCCGCTTTGAGGGCCGCAGCCAAGATATCTTCTCTGCCCAAAGCCGAGCCGGCTTCGACGAGAGCGTGAATCATCAGTCCATTCCACGAGCTCAAGATCTTGATATCTTTAGAGGGATGAATACGCGTCTCGCGAGACTTCCACAGCACCTGTTTTTGGTCCTCTATCTGCTGGCGAAAGCTCCCCTCGTCGAGGTGATTTTTGGCGGCAAATTCCTCTAACCTCAAGGGTGTATGCAGGATGTTAACCCCTTCAAAATTTCCTTTTTCTGAGATTCCATAATATTCGCAAAACTGCCGACTTTCTTGTTTACCTAAAAGTGCTTCGACCTCTTCTAGTTTCCAGGTATAGAACTTACCTTCATGTCCCTCTGAATCTGCATCTTCAGCTGAATAAAATCCACCCTCGGGGTCTGTGAGATCGCGCAGAACATAGCTAATGATCTCTTCACATATGCGTTTATAGATTTCTTTCTTAGTGATCTGCCACAGCTCCAAATAGCACATAACCAGCAAAGCATTGTCATATAGCATCTTCTCGAAGTGTGGAACCAACCAGCTTTCATCGACGCTATATCTTGCAAATCCACCGCCCAGGTGATCATAAATGCCGCCTCTTTGGATTAAGTCAAGCGTCCTCTCGGCAATAAACAACGCTCGAGCATCCTTCATGGTGGCAAAATAATGCATAAAAAAATTATACTGGTAGCCAATGGGAAATTTGGGAACACCCTTGATTCCTCCATGTACCGGATCCGAAAGTTTAAACAGTAGTTCAACAGTATTTTGAATGGTTTCTTTAGGCGGGAGACTTACCCCCTTTAAGCGAACGCTATCTGCAAACAAATGTAGTATTTTTTCTGCCTGCTCTAAGACCAGCTCTCGTTCTTCTCCATCCCAAACTTCCTTAATTCTGTGAATCAATTCAGACAATCCCAGCAAACCTCCTCGGGTATGGGGCGGCAAATAGGTGGCAGCAAAGAAGGGCTTGAGCTCGGGTGTTAAAATCACATTCAATGGCCATCCCGAAGCTCCCGACATCAAACTCTGGGCAAAATCCATGTATAGATTATCTAGGTGAGGATGTTCTTCCCTATCAAGTTTGATATTGATGAAGGCGTCATTCATCTCTTTGGCGATCTCTTCATTTTCAAAGGACTCCTTCTCCATCACATGGCACCAATGACAGGTAGAGTAACCTATAGATAAAAAGATCGGTTTGCCATTTGTTCTGGCAGCAGAAAAGGCCTCCTGTCCCCAAGGATACCAATCGACGGGGTTATAAGCATGCTGCAATAGATAAGGAGACTTTTGATGTATTAGTCGATTTGCCTGCCGTGTCTTACCCGCCATAAAAAAAGCTCCTCAATCTTTGGTACTTTATCACTCACCTCACACAATGGGAATGGTGATCATATGGATTTTTGGATCACTATCCTTATATGGCGTAAGTTGAGGTTATCACTAAAAAAATTGATGATAGAAAAAAATAGATAAAATTACACTTGAAATTTTATTTGATAACGTATATCTCTCGATTCTTAACATTAACTCGGCTTTGCAGTATTGTTGGACGAAGATGCAGAGAGAGACAAAATCCAGCTTAATGAATTTCTTCGGGAGGGTATTTTTTACTCCTCCGAAGAATTTCATTTAGCTAGTTGAACCATCTCTCTCTGCAGATGAGTTCAAAATTGTTGCAAGGTCGAGATTAAAGGGGTTAATCTTTTACAACCAGAGAGCTATTTATGCGTGAAAAATACAGAGCCCATCCTGATATAAAGCTTCTAAAACAAATAGGTCTTTACTCTTTTGCAGCCTGCTTATCATTGGGCCTAGGTTCTGTGTCAATACCCCAGACAGCCTTTGCCGATGCTGTTTACCCGGGTTCTACAAGCGGAGAGGCACGGCCTGAAAGTTTCGAAAGCTATCAAATGCGCATTCTACGCAATCAGAACCAACTGCAAGCAGAAAAAATCCAATCCATGCGGACCGAGCTGCTCGAAATCAACCAAAAGTTAAATGAACTCAAGCCTCACTTGTTTAAACATGGAGATCCTGAAAACGAAGCCAAGATTGCCGATCTCAATCACCAGCTAGCGGAAAAAGAACGCGCCTTGAATGACTTGATCACCGCGAAAGCCTACCTGCAAATGGAACTGGATGCAACCTTGAAAAAGATGAAGGAGATGGAGACCGTCAAGGAAGCGCTGACTTCTATGATCGAGACCCAGCGTCAGGCTAAAGAACAAAATTTAGCTTCTTTTATGAAGCAGCTGGACGACCTCCAGAATACAGCAGAGCGTCACAAATCCGAACTTTTCAATAAAATACTCGAGCACGAATCCCACACCGAAAAATTAAACCAGCAGGTTGCAGACAAAGAACAAACCATCCGACGTTTAGACACTCTAGCCACACAGCTCAACAAAATGCTGTCTCAAAGAGAAAATGAACTATTGCAACTTAAAGGAGACATCCTGTCTCTGCATGAAGAGCAATCGTTAGCCAACGACAACCACGCCCAAGAACTCAACTCTCAACAAAAAGAGACCGCCTCACAAAACCAACAGTGGCAAGCCTGGCAGGAAGCTCTTTTGGGCACTCACACTTTACTCTTGGATGAGCTTCACACTCTTCAAGCTTCGCTAGATACGGAGAAAACGAAATACTTGCACGAATTGGACGCACATGCACAAACCATCGAGGAAGTCCAATACACTTTTGAAAATCATATACAAGACCTGCTCAAAGACCTCGAAAAAGAAAGGGTCATGAACGAACAATTTGCACAGCTGCAAACCGATCACCATGCGCAAAAAAAAGACCTGGATGATTTGCACCGTGCCTATGCTACGTTGCAAGAAGAAATGTACGGACATCTTCAACAGCTCATCTCCTCTTTAAGCCAAGAAAGGGAAAACACCAAACAGATGGAAAATGAGCTTGTCACCTTATTCCAACATCACGAAGCCGGTCAAACAGAGTCCGACGCCCTAAAAAATGCGCATCAAAAAGTGCTGGAAGAATTGGCTCATCAAAAAAACTCCGAAGCTACGCTTCTAAAAAATACAGAACAGCTGATGGAAGACCTCGCCTTAAAAGAACGCCTAGGCCAACTGACCTTATTTTCCGAAAGAATTTGGCTAGCTAGCGATGAGCTGGAAATACACCATTTGAGACAAGACCTGTCAGATGTTTACCAACTCCTCAGCAGCTATGCGCAAGAGTTGAATGCGAACCTCACCGATGAAAAAGCGATGAATGCTCAACTTTCCTCGCTCATGGCTGAATATGTCGATATCACCAAAACAGAAACCCATCAAAAACTCTCTCAACAACTGTCTGCACTAGAAAACCAGCACCACAGCATTCAAAACAGACTGGAAAATGAAAAAATCCGCTTGGAGCAAACGCTTGTAAAGTTAAACCACGAGATCGAACATAAAGCTCAACAACATGCAAATATAGAACATGAACTAGGCTATCTGAGTGATTTCTATAACTTCGCCCAAGAAAGGCATATTGACTTAAACAACAAAGCGACATTCCTTAGCGATGAACTAGAAGAGAAAAACCAGACCATCCCAGAACTAGAAAATACCCAAGAAAACCTCAAGCACGAACTGCAAGAAAAGACGCAAGCTCTGGCCGAACTGGAAAGCCAAAAAGAACATCTCTCCAAAGAGCTGCTGTCCAAAGAGCAAGCCCTGTCTGAGCTAGAACACAAAGCCGCACTGCTCGCTCAAGAGGTGGAAGAGAAAAACCAGACCATCCCAGAACTAGAAAATACCCAAGAAAACCTCAAGC
>CAYMKI010000027.1:0-16491 GCA_964390695.1 uncultured bacterium | reverse complement strand
AAAAGACGCAAGCTCTGGCCGAACTGGAAAGCCAAAAAGAACATCTCTCCAAAGAACTGCAGTCCAAAGAGCAAGCCCTGTCTGAGCTAGAGCAAAAAGTTGCTTTCTTCGGCCAGGAGCTGGAGGGCAAACAACAGACCCACCTCGAGCTTGCTAACCGTACCGAACATCTTTCACAACAATTGGATGAGAAGAATCAGAGAATTCAAACTCTAGAAAACCACACCCAGGATCTTAACCACGAATTAGAGGAAAAAAAACAGCATATCCCCGAACTGCAAAAACAGGCCGAGAATCTTACACAAGAACTCAATCAGCGCTCACAGGCGCTTTTGAAAATGGAAGAAGACACAGCCTTGTTGCTGGCAGACCTCGAAAAGAGAAATGAACGCCTCTCTCTTCTGGAGTCAAAGCTGTCTACACTCGATTTCCACAACCGTAGCCTCTCAGAAGAAAACCAAGAACTGCTTACGCAAAAACATCAACTTTTAAATCATGTCAAAGAGACAGAACAAGATATAGCTGCCTTGGAGGCAAAAATCAAAGACCTGCAAGATCAGCTTGTGAAAACCGAAGGAATGCTTGCGGATATTAACCATATCCAAACCTCCATTTCACAATCTCAATCAAATGGGTCTGCAGCAGATGCTGAAGAAATGCAGAAACTCCATTCATCTTTATCTTCCACGATCGAAAAAAATAAGGCCCTCGAAAACGACTTAAACTTTATGCGCTCAAATTACACTCGCGAGCGCAATAACAACCAAAATCTTGAATCCATCCTGAAGCAAATCTCTCAACAGTTAAACGATCAAAAACAGATCATCCAACAGCAAGTGGCTCAGATTCAGGATAAAGAAATGCAAATCGAGAACTTAAAATACCACTATGAAACGGCTTCTAATTCGGATCAGGAACACTCCAAGGAAAAGCGCCCCGATAGTGCCGAATCATCGGATGACCTCAAGCAAAAATATGAGGATTTACAACACCACACCACAGAATTAACTATCCAGCTGAATAATTTGTCCCAGATTCTTAAAGATAAAGAGATTTCCCAGATGCAAACGGAACAGAAGACTTTAAAAGTCATCAATAAGAATAAAGAACTGTCCGTCGAAAACGAAACTCTCAAAAATCAGCTGGAAAACATACAACGGCGCATGTAAAGTTTACATCCGCCAGGATGTTAGGATTGCATTTTTGTGCTTTTTTTTAGATGGTAGATAATTTATTAATAACAGCACTGGTTGAAATCATACAGGTTTGAAAAGCCAAAATCTTACAACCCAGGTCGAGCAGAGCGAGGCCTGGGCTGTAACCTTAGGTTTTTTCAAGCCTGTATCTTATCGAGCTGCTCTTAATTAAAAACAAATTATTTACCATCTAAAAAAAGTACAATCTATAGAGCCTAGGGCGATGCCTAGGCTATTACGTTCCACACCTTTGGGCTGATGAAAGTTATTTATTAATAGACAACTCCCTCGATTAAGCAAAATTCCTTTATATCTCCTGCCTATTTTGTTCATCCTGTCATACCTATATATACCAGCAAGTATGACTGAAAGCAGATTAAATAACTCACCTTATGAAGGTGTATAAAGCGTTGATTTATTTTTCAATCCATAAAATATAACTATACATCCTGCTCAACATAAGTATTTTTATTTGTGTTGCTTTTTTGTTTATTAAATATTAGAATGTAATACCATAATCAATTAATTCTAGGAGTTTTACATGCATACGGACTATAACCCAACGGGAAATAATTCTTCTGATCCAAGCTTGAACCTGAATAATACTAAAGCTTCGACTCAGACCAGAACATCAAGATTTAAAGTCATCGAACCAGACAATATAACATTGGATAATTTAAATAATTCAGGTTTGCCACTAGAGAGAGTAATAATAGTGAGCTTGCATATTCCCTTTATTTATTTACCTTGCGGTCATACGAGTACACAAAAAAAATTACTAAAATCGATGTTTGAAACCCAAGAAAAAAAATGCCCTGTTTGCGCAAAAGTTTATACCTTCGCCGTTGAGAATCTATTTGCAAAACAGTTTGGCGATGCGTTCAAGGTAAATCTTTTCCAAGCCCATCCCGGATCATCTGCAATACAAGATGAAATTAAAAAACTCCCAAGTCCTGAAAAAGCAGAAATCGAGAAAGCTCTAGATTCAATTTTGAAGTCTGGTAATATCTCCGAAGCTATGAGTATATTGAGCAGAATGATCATAACCTCATCCGATCATCGCACCCTAATGCCCCTGTACACACTTTTGGTTGAATACAGTAAATATTATGATAAAGTCCTTCACGCACTGAATAAAACACCTACTCCCAGCTTGCCAAATCAAACGCAGCAACAAAAACAACCCACGCAAGCATCTACAAATATCCCTGCAACATCCTCTCGAACCTCTCTACCCCAATCTAACGCTATTGTGCGCCCTACAAGCAATACGCGTTCAATTACTGCCATGATTCCTACAACGTCATCATCAACTCCCTATCAGGCATCGCCTTTGCGTCCTCATCTATCACCAGCTTCAACTGCAATACTTCCAAGTAGAATTACTTATACGACCAACGGCGCTCCCCAATCTACCCCTCCACCAACCAATCCTGTCACTACCTATAGCTCTGCTGCGCTAAGCTCAACAACGACAACAAATAATTTTCAAGGTTTGCAGCCTCCACTTACAGTTAACAACACAGACCAGACATCAAAATCAAGCAACACCGGAAATTCTGTTGCAGAATTGACTTCATGGAAAAAAATGAAATTTTTACAGGTAGTAAAAATCGCGGATCTAATATGCCCGCTGACCAAGAAATTTATGATTGATCCCTATCAACTAGTTCCCTGCGGCCACAATTTTAACAAGCAAGGTATTCTTGAAGCATTTAAACAAACAAGAACCAAAAATTGCACGCATTGTTCTCAACCTTACACGGCCATCATACAAAATTTGCTTGTTAAATCAACAGTATCTTCGTTTTTACAGGCGCTATTAACACCTGGAAAAGATACCGCAGAAACCATTCGCCAGCTACATCAATCCCTCCCTCAAGCAGAAAGAGAGAATGCTCTTCTAGGAAAATGCCTACATGATTTTTTATCCGGAAACATTTCAAACACTACTGACTTATCCCTATATGCTTTAAATTCTCCACATAGCGAGCTTTTATTACCTCTGCTTAAATTAATCGAAGAACATAGGACTAATGCAAGAGAAGATATCGATTTATACATCAAAGATACTCTTGAATCCCCTTTAGGTAGTAACGTCCTCCAAGTAAGTACAGAGAGCTCTATGAGTACGCCTACAATGCCCAGCTCTTCATCACAATCTAATAGGTTAGAAGGTGAAAGTAATTCTTCAGCAAGCACTGAGACACCCTCTGAAAGTCCTGAGGCTAGTCCCATTCGCTTAACTTCAACTCAAGAGTCCAACTCAATTCGCAAAAAGCATATGATTAAGTTCATATCGAAGCGTCCATTAAGCCAGCCGGAATATCCTCCTGCTAAATCAGCACGTACAAGCGACCTTAATACAGAAGTGGAAAACCCGGAACAACAAAATACAACGTTAAATGCACAGGAACAATCAACAGACGCTTCCTTCAACACATCTTCAGCAACTACTGCTGCACCTCCCTCCCCTGACCTATATGACGATGAACCAGCTAATGCGTATATCGGCAATAATGTTGTCGAACCTATGCAGCCGGAAGAGGAAGCTATGGAGACAGATGTTGTCGAAGCGGCCGATATGACCTTAATAAACAAGCTAAAAAAGGCTCATCGCAGTGATTACTCCTCTTTAGTAAATGCATTTTCTCTCAAAGCTGTTGACGAAAACGGTAACACACCCCTACATTTGATGGTAATAAAATTTACCTGGTTGGCATCTATATTCTACAAAATAGAAAACTACGATATCGATTACAATGCACAGAATGAGATGGGTCAAACCCCTTTGCATATAGCAGCTGAAATGAATAAGCCCAAAATTATAGCCTTTCTCCTAAATCATGGGGCTTCTCCCGATATTTTAGATAATGAAGGGCGTCGTCCTCAAGATTTGGCTACAGAAGAGAAAGCCATAGAGGCGTTCGAATCTTAATATGAACAATACTGTACAAAAATTCTAACTTATTGAACCACAGATTTTACATCTCTCTGTGTTCTCTGTGGGCTCTGTAGTTCAATAGCTTATTTTTTATGATGCGTGGTGAATAGTTACAGAACACTTATTTACATTGCTTTAATGTAAATAAGTTTATAAAATTGATTTCTTTACAATATAATTCCAGGAGTTTTTTTATGAACCCTAACATAACCCCTTACGAAAATAATCCGTCGAATTCAATAACAAATGCAAATCATCTCGGCACCCCTTTACAAGCAAAATCTTCCAGATTTAAAGTCATCAATCCGGAAAGTGTCATGCTAAGTGAGGTCGTTAAATTTCAAAATCTTACATCTACAGTACAAAAAAACTTGTTAATAACACCCATGCTCCTTAACCCTTGCGGGCATACAGTTTCATATAATGAACTCGATAGATCTTTGCGTGCGACTAAAGAAAAAAGATGCCCAGACTGTGCTAAGGTATATACCTTCGCTGTCGACCATCTATTTTTCAATAAATTTATAAACTCGGTAAAATTAAACATACTTCAAAACTCTCCCCTTTACGCCCAAATTCAAGCTGAAATAGAGAAACTCCCGGACACCGGAAAAACAAAATTCAAGGAAATATTTGAATTATTCCTAAAGGGGGGCGAATCTGATAACGCCATTAAACAAATCTGCATGTTGATGATAACGACAGCGGATCACAACACATTCATGCCTATCTTTAAGCTCTGTATAAAACTTAAAATTTTTTATTCAAATTCAATGCTAGCTTCTTTCAACAAGATATCTAAACCACCGCAAACAGCCACACCCCTGATTCAAACCCCTCCGGCTCATGCTATAGCCTCTATTCCCTCTCATCCAAGCGCATCTGCGACATCTTCTGGAACTACGCCTCCAAATACAAGCAATACCCCATCTTCCGTGCCATTCCCGGCCGTTAATAAAACCCAAACCACTCCTCCTGCAGGAAATTGCCCCAGTTCTGTTGAAAGCATTACGGAATATGAGAAATTAAAGTTTTTGCAAGTCGTTCAATTAGCGGATTTAATATGTCCTCTCACACAGTCCTTTATGCAAGATCCCTATCAACTTGTTCCATGCGGTCATACCTTTAACAAGCAAGGCATTTTGGATTTTTATACACACAAAAGAAACAAAATATGTGCCGTTTGTGCCTCCCCATATACTTCCATTATTCAAAATCTATTTCTTAAAAACGTAGTATGTAATTATTTGCTATGTGCAGCAAAACCAAAACGAGACATACATGTAGAAATCTACAACGAATTTAAAAAACTTCCTCAGGAGGAAAGGCAGAATCTGCAGCTCAACCAGAATCTCAGGTCCTTCCTTACAGGATTACCCATTTCGAAAAATGAGATCTTAGAATTGGCTTTAAACTCCTCTAATAGCGACATCTTTTTAACTGTTTTAACAATAATGGACCAGTATACTGAAAACGCAAGAAATGATTTCAAGCTGCTTGTAAATGAAACTCTGGAAGCCTCTTCAGCAGTAGCTACCAATCAGAACCCATCCGATTCCTCCATGAACCAGCCATTACTGACAAACTCCTCATCAAGCTCTGCGGGTTCTGAATCTGCAGGTGACTCCTTGATGGAAGTCGATAATGCCCAAGAAACCCTTGATTTCAGCCCAACAAGCTCTGCTTTTTCAAGCGTACCAGATTCTGCATCCAGTACATCCGTTCCCACATTAAAACGTCATTTAACTCAGCCCGATTTACCACAAGCTAAAAAAGGACGTCTAATCAGTAAAGACAATGAACAAGCACCCCTTGCACATCAGGGTCTAACAGATACAGCACCACTGCCCAGTGCAATTAATTCAGGAAATAGTTCCTCAGTATCCTCTACCAGCACAACAACTAGCTCTACCACCACCTCTACAATCACAACCCAGACGGCGCCTTCATCTTCTGCTCCACCAGCAGATAATACAGAACAGGAAAATACCCCTGAGGATATCCACGATATACAGTCGGAAGATAATGACAAGCAAACAGAAGACACTGAAGATTTAGATTTGACCTTAATTAACAAGCTTAAATCGAGCAGGAAACAAGATTGCACTCCTTGGGTAAACGAACGTACACTTTTTGCCGTTGATAAAAAAGGCAATACCCCCCTGCACTTAATGGTAAAAAAATATACTATTAAATCACATATATTCAAAGAAATTGTTAACTACTCTATCAATTACAATGCTCAGAATAAAAAGGGACAAACCCCTCTGCACATAGCGGCACGTTCCAATAATCCCATCATGATAAAATTTCTACTAGAAAATGGGGCTTCTCTCGATCTAGAGGATAATAAAGGACGTCGACCGTTAGATTTGGCCAAAACCGACGAGGCTAAAAAAGCACTTAAAGCTTAAGATCTCAATGTGATACTGTCAAACCAAGATGTTGACCATCTTATGTTTTATAGGGGGTGATGAATAGTCACCTCCGGCCCTGGGTAGATATTTTTATTTTTCAACTACTGAAATCATACTTAGAATAATTAATTTAAGGAGATGTTTTTATGAGCACTAGCTTTACCTCTAGCCAATTCACCTCTAGTTCGACATCTAATCATAATAGCTTTGAGACCCCAATACAGGTAAATCCTTCAAAATTTAAAGCCATCAATCCAGATAGCGCACAGTTTTCGCATAATAATATGCATTTAAAAACAGCACTAAAAGGGCAATACAAAGATCCTATGCTGCTATCCCCTTGCGGGCATACGTTTGGCAGTTTTAGGTTGGTAAAATCCTTGAGCGAAACAAAAGTAAAAAAATGTCCTGATTGCTCAAGAGTATATACCTTTGCAGTGGAGAATCTGTTCGTCAAAAAATTCACTGATTCGATTAATATTCATCTATATCAAAACCACAACTTATCCACCGCCATCCAAGGCGAAATTGAAAAACTCCCTGAAACTGAAAAAAAACAGATCGACGAGATATTTGCATCTTTCCTCAAGACTGGTGAACCCGAAAACATCAAAGAACAACTCAGCAAAATGATCATCACCACCGCCGAGCATCGCATACTCATGCCGGTTTATAAACTCTTCTTAGAATATTGTGATTTTTATGAAACCCTATCAAAAGAGACCCTAAACCCAGCTCTCCCTGCCCAAGCTTCTGCCCCATTTCCTCCTTCAACCCCTGCTATTTCCTCCCTTCCACACATAAACACATCTTTAACACCTCCTGGAAGACCACCTGCTCGTACCAACATCCATTCTACTACACCGTCAATTCCCTTACACTTTCCAAGAACTCCTTTGTTATCGTCGATTCCTCCTCAATTCTCCCCCTCATCTGCACCTATCATACCGGCATCCACTAATTCCATAAGTGCACGGTTATTGCCTCATCCAACACAATTCCCGACTTCTGCCCCGTCATCATCATCTGATGTTACAGAACATTCAAACTCAAGCACGCTTCAACCTTGGATACACCCCACAGGATCCAAAACAACAGTTCAAACAACATCTTCAACGCATTCAACAACTCCTTTAGCAAACCCTACACCAGAACTTCGCATAAAATTTTTAAATGTCGTTCAGTTAGCTGATATAATATGTCCTCTCACCAAACAGTTTTTAAAAAATGCTTACCAACTTGTTCCATGCGGTCACAACTTCAACAAGGAAGGCATTCTGGATGCCTTTAGTCAAAAAAATAGCAAAACTTGCAATGTTTGCGTTAAACCTTATACTTCAATCATACCCAATTTGTTTCTTCAAACTGCATCGATCAGTTATTTAAAGCATATTTCGAAACCCGGAAATGATGTTACTGCAGCGATCGAGAATCTACTTAAATCCCTTTCTCAAAATGAGAGAGACAATCAGTCACTTCAAACTACCTTAAAAAACTTTATGTCAGGAAATCCTTTTCCAAAAGATGTTATCACTGAATTGGCATTAAATTCGTCTCATAGCGACATCTATATTTCTCTTCTCACTTTAATCGAAGAGCACCAGCAGAACGCTCATGACGACTTAGAACTCCTTATAAAAGAGACGCTGGAAGCATCCACAGCCACTCCGGTTATTCATAACTCCTCAGGACTTTTTTCCAATGAACTTCTCTTGCCAAGCTCCTCATCCAGCTCAACGAGTACAGAAGTGCCTCCTAATCTAAACATGGAAGTTGACACCTCCTCTGAAACAGTGGATGCAAGCCCGCCCCTCACAATATCTACCCAAGAACCAGATGCGACGCCCCAAAGACCTCGGCTCAAATTTAAGCGTCCTTTAAGCCAGCCGAAAGAGCCTGAAAAAAAATCAAGACGAATCATCTATATTGATACCGAAGAAGAAAATCCGGAACAACCGACTTTTGCGCCTAGCTCTGATCAAACTCCTGCAAGCACATCGGATGATTTCTTTCCTTCTTCCTCATCTTCCACTCCAAGTTCTTCTTCCTTCTCAACCTCAACATCTACTACCACCAATACTACTGATCCTAACACCTCTATTTCATCACCAGCTGAACAAACATCAGGAGAAAGACCCCTTAATGAAACGGATGGCTTGCAGCCTGAGGACAACTACATGGAAACAGAATCCTTAGATGAAGCTGATATGTCGTTAATAAATGAATTAGATTTGAAGCATAAAAATGACAGTTCTGCTTTGGTAAACAGGAATTCTGTCAAAGCTGTAGATAAAAAAGGAAATACCCCTCTGCATTTGATCGTGAAAAAATTTAACGACATAGCGCCTATATTCCATGAGCTATTCAAGTTCAATATAGATGTTAATGCTCAAAATGCCAAAGGACAAACACCTTTACATATTGCAGCTAGACTGGATAAAGTCAAACTTATTCCCCTTCTACTTGAGCATGGAGCTTCTTTGGAAATATACGACAATCAAGGTCGTCGACCGCAAGATTTAAGCTTGAAAAAAGGCACCATGAAAGCGCTTAAATCTTAATTCCTTTTTTTATCGATGGCACACTTCCGGGAATGAATTTGTATAACACAAAGACAGAGCCACAGAGCTCGCTGAAAGTAAATCATCCCTCTTTGAGCTGTGCTCAAAGAGGTCTATAGTTTGTACTTTTTTTGAAAATAAAATAAATTTTTCTCAAAAAAACGCATGCTTGTTAAGATATAGGCTTGCAAAGCCCTAATGTTACAGCCCAGGTCGAGCGGAGCGAGGCCTGGGAGGTAATAAATAAAACATAGAGTCCTGAAAGGACGACATAAATCAATTCCATAGATATTTTCTTGTAACTATTCAGCACTATAATGAGTCTTAATCATGAACCAAGAGGGTAGAGAGGGTCGATCACTCGCCTCTGTCATCTCAATGCAATTCAAAAAAACACTAAAATCCTTACAACAACTCCAAATTGAAATACACTTTCTTGTTTTTTTCTTGTTTTTTTCTTGCAGAATAGGGGAGGAGATGTTAATATGGTTCTTCACTCAAAGAAAAAATGCGAAAGTGGCGGAATGGTATACGCGCTACTTTGAGGTGGTAGTGAGGGAAACCTCGTAGGGGTTCAAGTCCCCTCTTTCGCAATCATTTCATTTATCCTTGAATATTTATTCTCTAAATTTTACCATCCAATCATGACAAAGGAATAGCTATGGACTGTTGTGCGTTTTGCCATGCTGTCGCCTATAAGCTCAAACCCTTGAAAGAAGAGCTGCAAAACAAATATAAGACAAACATGTACCGAGATGTCATCCATGTAGAAATCCCCATGGATGAACAGGTTTGCGACATCTTTTACTTCTCCTACGGATCGATGGTATGCTGGGGCCTAGGCAAAGAACAGGCTTTTAAATTCTTGGAATTAAGCAAACCTTTTGCAGATCCTTTATCTGAGGAGATCGACACGGATGAATTTACCTACATCCAGGGAGAATCTGCCAAGATCGTAGAAGATGAAATCACCTTGCCCAATAGAGATCCGCTGACAAAACTCGCCATCTCTCAAGGTATCGCCCAATCGATAAAACTAGGAAATTTTGAAATCGCCATTCAGAAAACCTTTGCGCTAACCAAACAAATCCCCGAAGACCTCGCCAAATACGGAAAGATCTCCTTGTCCAGAAACCAGATCCGCAAAAAAATGGGGCAGCTGTTCATTGAGCGCAATTCGATCAATCTGCATCTAGACGTATTGGATCAACCTGAATTTTTTTGGGAATACCCCGAATTAGAACCTCTGTATACTCTGATAGCCAATTACCTGGACCTTGCCAATCGCGTAGAAGTGCTCAATCAACGTTTAAGCATCGTTCACGAACTCTTTGAAATGCTAGGCAACGAATTAAATCACCAACATTCCAGCCGCTTGGAGTGGACGATTATTTGCTTGATTGTCATCGAAGTTGTTTTGACAATATTTAGAGATGTGATCGGAATCATATGAAATACATAGCCATTGGCTTGATCAAAATCTATCGCTTATGCCTAAGTCCGATGCTGGGCCAAGTTTGCCGATTTCATCCCACGTGTTCGGAATACGCCTTGCAAGCTTACCAAAACCACGGTTTTTTTAAAGGCTCTGGACTGACCCTGCAAAGGCTGTTTAAATGCCATCCCTGGCACCCTGGAGGGGTAGACGAAATCCCAAAGTAACCTATAATACTCTGTGTAAACTATGGATGATATACCTACGTTAAGTCGAATAGCTTACTCCAGAAGCGGAGACAAAGGCAACAATGCCAACATCGGGGTCATCGCTTACACACAAGCCGGCTATGCATTTTTACAACAATTTTTAACGGCCCAAATCGTCGATACTTACTTCAAACCGCTAGGTACAACCTCCGCCACACGATATGAACTACCCAATTTGTGGGCTTTGAATTTCATCTTAAAAGATGCACTAGCAGGCGGCGGCAGCCGATCTTTGCGTATAGACTCTCAAGGTAAAGCTTTAGGGCAGGCCATACTCCTTATTCCGCTTCACATCTTGACTCCCGACTATTACAACTATGACCTTAAAGCAATGGAACGCACACCACCCAAAACCTAAGGATGTTTCATGAGCGGCAATTTAGTTTTGATAGAGCAACATCATTCAGGCATCTTTTCGCTAACCTTGAATCGTCCCGAAAAACGCAACGCGCTCAACATCCCTCTCTTAAAGTCTTTGTTGGCTGAACTCGTCCGACTGCACCATGAAAAAGAATGCAGAGTAGTCATTCTTCGAGGGGCCGGCCCTGTATTTTGCTCTGGGCTTGACCTGAAAGAAGCTTCGGCGGCAGGTTCGGAAAAAGAGTCTTCAGAACTCATAGCAGCAGTGTTGCAACACTTGTATCAAATGCCTCAAGTGACTCTGGCAGCCCTACATGGGGCAGCATTAGCAGGAGGAGCGGGCTTAGCGTGTGCTTGCGATCTTTTAATCATGGAATCTTCCGCCGTGATAGGCTTTCCTGAAGTTTTGAGAGGGCTTGTAGCTGCCCAGGTGATGGTTTTCTTAAAAAAGAAGCTTACTGATTCCCGCATAAAAGAACTTACGCTGCTAGGAGAAAGCATTACAGCTGAAAAAGCTTACGAGATAGGGCTAGCCTCTTACCTAACTGTGCCTGGACAGCTTTTACCCGCATGCATAGATATCGGCAAAAAAGCCTTAAAAGGCTCCCCTGAAGCCATCGAGGCCACCAAGCAGCTCATCACCGACTTATCCTCGCCTTCCTTAACTGAAAGCTTTGCCAAAGCCATCCACAGCCACCACACTGCAAGAAAATCCGCGCATGCTCTCGAAGGCCTCAAAGCCTTCCTTGACAAACGAAAACCTTTTTGGGATATAAGTTAAGGTGCCATAATGAAGATGACCCCCATCGAAGGCAATGCATTGAAGTTGGACGGAGGGGCCATGTTCGGAAATGCCCCAAAAGTGCTATGGAGCCGCTGGATGGAGCCCGATTCCTACAACCGCATCCCTCTTGCCTCTAGAGCCCTGTGGGTTCAAACTCCAAAAGGCTTGAATATTTTATTTGAAACTGGCACCGGCGTCTACTTCGAAGCTAAACTTAAAGAACGCTACGGTATTATCGAATCCGAAAATGTACTTTTAGCGAATCTGGAAAAGGCTGGATGCAAAGAGACAGATATCGATGCCATTGTATTGTCTCACCTGCATTTTGATCATGCCGGCGGCTTGCTGAGCACTTTTAATGGATCACCGCCCAAACTTTTATTTCCTAAGGCTAGATATTATATCGGGGCAAGGCATTGGGAAAGAGCGCAAAATCCACCTTTGAGAGAAAAAGCCTCATTTTTTCCCGAGTTACCCTCTCTCTTAAGAGATTCCGGCAGAGTGGTATACGTGGAAGGCTCAAGCCTTCGGATTGAAGATTTAGAGATCCACTTGCATTATTCCGAGGGACATACACTCGGTTTAATGCTCTCAGAATTTAACACCTCAAAAGGACCACTGGTGTATGCCAGTGATTTAGTCCCGGGTTTACCTTGGATGCATCTTCCTATCACTATGGGATATGATCGCTTCCCGGAAAAAATCGTCGAAGAAAAAAAACAGATATTGGAATATCTCAGCCAAAATCAGGGAAGGCTATTTTTTACGCATGATCCCGGTGTTTTTTGCGTGTCCATCCACGCAGAAAGCGACACCAAATTCATAGCACAGCCGGCTACTGTTTAAAACCCAACTTACCCCACCTTTCATCCAGGCTCTTTGACCAGGTGTTTTTCGAGAGTATTTTTTAGTACGGGCGGTATAGGTATTTTTGTTCGGGATTCCCGATCCAATGTAACGTGAATCGTTTTTGCACTGCCCGCATGGGTGTGATCCGCTTTGTAAATCTCATAGCACATGGTAAAGGAGCTAGCTCCTATCCTCTCAACAGAAACATGGATATTCAGCTGATCTCCCACTTTGAGAGGAATATAATAATCTGATTCACAGTGAACGATGACAAAAACAAATTTCTCTTCGTGAAAGACTTGATGGAAGGAATAGCCCTCGCTTTCCACAAAATCTTCCAGAGCATCATGAGCAAATCTAAACTGACGAGGAAAATATAAGATCCCGGCCATATCGGTATCATGCATCCGCACTTTGTTTTTCGCCACAAACATACTTTCCCCCTTACCTATTTGTTCTTATTTATATAATAGGGAAATATTTGCTATAAACTAAAAAAATTATTATATCTAGATTCATACCTCAAATTTATAAAGATTACCTTCATCGATAGGTGGCAACTGATCATAAAATTGTGTTAACTAAAACAAAACTGTCCATGAATTGGGGTGAAATCTCGAGCGTAGCGAGAGGTTGCCCACAATTCATGGACAGTTGCAACAGGTGTAAGGCATGCAAGAGCGTTTAATATCCTACTTAAACACCCAGGGCAAACTTTCCACAAACGCCTCGATATGTATCGATCCCGCCATTCTCATCAAAGGATATAAGACCATGCTGCTTACGCGTATTGTCGATGAAAGGATGTTTACACTGCAACGTCAGGGAACTATCTCCTTTGCCATGCAGTCTGCCGGCGAGGAAGCTTGCGCAGTAGGCAGCGCCGCTGCCTTAGATTTACAGGACTGGCTATATCCTCAATACCGCGAATCTGGAATTTTATTCTGGAGAGGGTTTACCATCCTTGAGTATGTACACCAGATGTTTGGCGACTGCGAAGATCTGATATTAGGCAGGCAAATGCCTAATCATTTTGGCTCGCGCACTTTGAATGTCGTCCAAGTGTCTTCTCCCATAGGTACAAAAATTCCCCACGCAGCAGGCTGTGCGTATGCCATGAAATTTTTCAAGGAGCCTAGCGTCACCGTGTGTTATTTTGGGGAGGGCGCCTCCTCGGAAGGAGATTTTCATGCGGGTTTAAATTTTGCCGCCGTACGTAAAGCGCCCGTGATCTTTTTCTGCCGAAATAATGGATATGCCATCTCCACACCCGCAAGCCGGCAATTCGCCTCAGAGGGTATATCTCCCAAAGGGATAGGATATGGCATTACCACTCTAAAAGTGGATGGAAATGACTTTTTTGCCGTGTACGACAGCATTACACAAGCCAAAAAACATTGCTTAGAGGGAAAAGGTCCCGTATTGATTGAGGCCATAACTTACCGCATGGGCGCGCACTCCACAGCCGATGACCCCTCATTATATCGGTCTGAAGACGAAGTAGAAGCATGGAAAGACAAATGCCCTCTAAAAAGGCTCAAATCGTATCTCGAACAGCAATCCTTGTGGACCCCATCTCAGGAACAAGAATGGATAGAAGCTATCACTCAAGAGATCAACCAAGCCATTAGTAAAGCTAAAGAAACCGCTAAACCGCCTTTAAAATCCTTGATAGACCATGTGTACTTTGAGGTCCCGGCTGCTTTACATGAAGAATTTGAAGAACTTAAACATCAACTAAAGCCATAGTATGCCTGTATTAAACATGATCCAAGCCCTCAATCAGGCCTTGCATGCGGAGTTCGCTCGCAATCCCCTTTTAGTAACTTTCGGAGAAGACGTTGGAGCTTTCGGCGGGGTTTTCAGAGTGACCAGCGGACTGCAGCAGAAGTATGGAGAAGAACGCTGCTTTGACACGCCTCTGTGTGAACAAGGTATCGTAGGTTTTGGCATTGGCATGGCACAAAAGGGCTTGAAACCTATTTGCGAGATACAATTCGCCGATTATATCTATCCCGCCTTCGATCAAATAGTCAATGAACTGGCCAAGATGCGCTATCGCACAGGCAATCAATATTCGGCACCTATGGTCATACGCACACCTTATGGAGGAGGCATTCACGGAGGACATTATCATTCACAATCTCCAGAAGCCTTGTTCTTACATGTTCCGGGATTATGCGTGGTCGTGCCTTCCGGACCCTACGACGCCAAAGGGTTGTTGATTTCTGCTTTGAGAGCTAATGATCCCATCTTATTCATGGAACCTAAACGCATCTATCGAGCCGTCAAAGAAGAGGTCCCATTGGAAGAATACTCCATCCCCCTAGGAAAAGCTAAAGTCGCAAAAACAGGCTCGGATGTCACCCTGCTGGGCTGGGGAGCTCAACATCACCAGAACATGGAAGCCGCCGCTGAACTGGAAAAGGACAGTGTACATGTCGAAGTGATAGACCTCCGGTCTCTTAATCCCTTAGATGTACCTACCATTGTTTGTTCGGTAGAAAAGACAGGGCGTTGCGTCATTGCCCATGAAGCTCCCAAAACACAAGGTTTTGGAGCTGAGCTTACCGCCCTTCTGGTCGAAAAGTGTTTTTACCAGCTAAAGGCCCCGATTAAACGCTGCTGCGGATTAGACACTCCCTTTCCTAACACTCTTGAACATGAATACCTGACAGATGCTTACAAAGTGATACAAGCCGTTCGAGAAACCCTTAACGCATAGGCCTTTCTATGAGCCAAATATTTACAGTCAAAATGCCGGATATTGGCGAAGGGGTAGTCGAAGGCGAGGTGATCGAGTGGATCAAAAAGGTCGGTGATAAAGTCGCTCAAGACGAACCGGTGGTGATAGTCATGACCGATAAAGCTACCGTAGAGCTACCTGCTCCCTACCCAGGAATCTTATCGCAACAATATGTGCAAGCCGGCAAAATGGCCATAAAAGACCATCCTCTATATGATCTGCAAATAGAGCTTCAAATCCCCCAGGCACAGCCTGCTACCCCCTCATCCATTACCCATTCAGTATCTTTGAAAGAACCCCCTAAGCCTGAACCAATCCCGGTGCCTACAAAAAGGTCGCCCTGCGCTCCGCCCTTACGCAAATTGGCCAAAGAATTAGGCCTTGACATCGACAAAATTCAAGGGACAGGCAAAGGCCAAACCGTGACTGTAGAAGATCTTAAAGCAGCCTTGAGTCGATCGGAATCAGCAAAACCAGCAACAGTTATACCTACTTTGCCCGAGGACGAAATAATACCCCTTGTGGGCATTCAAAAGTTAATGGCCCGAAAAATGGCGCAATCTCATGCAGAAATCCCCCATTTTTCGTACTTCGAGCAGGTAGATGCACGTCGCCTGGTAGAACTCAAAAAAAGCATACAAGCATCCACCCTGAATACTGTCCAGCAACCTACCTACATGCCCTTTTTGATTAAAGCCCTTTCTCTAACCCTAAAAAAATATCCCCTGATGAATAGCAGCATGGATCCAAGCGGAGATACCCTTATCCTGCACAAACCTCATCACATCGGCATTGCCATGAGCACGCGTTTAGGATTGATAGTACCGGTACTAAAAGATGCAGGCAATATGACAATGGCTCAACTTATAGAAAATTATGAATCTTTAAAACACAGGGCGATGGAAAATAAGCTGTTACCAGAAGAACTTC
>CAYMKI010000026.1:0-27498 GCA_964390695.1 uncultured bacterium | reverse complement strand
CGAGGAAGATGAAAAGATACTCGTCCGTCATTGTCGCTCGATCAACAGCGTCCCAGCGGTACTCTGAGTACCCCGTAGGGCTGTCGCAAATCAAGAATTGGTCGCTAATCTTCAAATGGTACACGCCAAGTGCCCGGCTTATGTGGATGAAAAAGGCATCAGCCAAATACACAACAAAGAATTCAAAGCTCAAGAAATGAAGTACAGGCATTTTGCCTTGGCTCAAAAATGGATCAAAGACAATCAAAACAACCTATTTAAAGACCCCTTAAAATCTAAAGGAAACTCCTATGGCCGGACATAGTAAATGGGCGAACATCAAACACAGAAAGGAAAAAGCCGATGCTAAGAAAGGAAAAGTCTTTTCACGCATCGCCAAAGAGATCATCAGCGCCGTAAAAGTCGGCGGCAGTGCCGACCCCAAATCCAACCCGCGCTTGCGTTTGGCTCTCCAAAAAGCCCGCGAAGAGAACGTACCCAATGATATTATCGACAGAAACATCAAAAAAGCTTCCAGCGCAGACCAAGCCGATTACCACGAATGTACCTATGAGCTTTATGGACATGGTGGCGTAGGCATCATCATCGACGCCATGACCGACAATAAAAACCGCCTCTCGTCCGACATGCGCATCGCCACCAATAAACGCGGCGGCACCATCGCCAGCCCTGGCGCCGTGGCTTTCAACTTTGACCGAAAAGGCATTCTGCAGATTTCCAAAAAACATGGCATCGAAGACGAGCTCTTCTTGGCCTCGTCAGAAGCGGGCGCCGAAGATTTCGAATCTACCGATGACATGTACATCATCACCACCGATCCTTCTCATCTGTATGCCGTCAAAGAAGCTGTGGAAAAGCTGGGCTTCAAGTGCGACTCAAGCTCACTGGAAATGATTCCTAAAACACTTGTCGACGTGGATGCCGAAACCGCCAAAGCCAACCAAGCTTTAATTGAATGGCTCGAAAACCTCGATGATGTGGATGCCGTCTATCACAATATGAATGCCCCTCAAGAATAACTTATAACCCTCTAAGGTTCTCTTTTATGTTATCCCAACAAATACGTCGCAAATTTTTAGAGTATTTTAAAAATCAACACCACAAAATCATCGCCTCCTCCCCGGTTTTGCCTCACGACGACCCCACCTTGCTGTTCACCAATGCAGGCATGAACCAATTCAAAGACGTATTTCTAGGGAGCAGCGTGCGCGACTACAAGCGCGCGGCCACCAGCCAAAAATGTATCCGTGTTGGCGGCAAGCATAACGACCTCGAAAATGTCGGCCATACCCGACGCCACCTCACCTTCTTCGAAATGCTCGGCAACTTCTCCTTTGGCGACTACTTTAAGGCCGAAGCCATCCGCATGGCCTGGGAGGTCTCCACCGAAATTTTTGAATTCGAACCGCATAAAATCTGGCCTACAGTGTTTACGCATGATGACGAAGCCTTTGAATTGTGGACGAAATATGTGCCGGCCGAAAGGATTACCCGCATGGGTGAAAAAGACAATTTCTGGGCCATGGGCGATACCGGACCCTGCGGACCCTGCTCCGAACTGTATTATGACCGCGGCCCCGGCTATGGTTCGGCACGAAATCCTCTAGAAGATGTCGACGGAGAACGCTACCTGGAATTTTGGAACCTGGTATTCATGCAATACAACCGCTTCATGGACGGAGAAAAAGCTCCCCTGCCAAAACCCTCCATAGATACCGGCGCCGGCCTGGAACGGATTTTAAGTCTAAAAATGAACGTAGACAGCGTCTTCGAAACAGACATCCTCCGCGCTTTGATCGGCAAGCTCGAACAACTGACCGGGCTTCCTTACGATATTCAAAATACCAAACAAGGACCAGCTTTCAGGGTCATCGCCGACCACCTGCGCTGCCTCTCCTTCGCTATAGCCGATGGCGTACAGCCCAGCAACGTGGAAAGAGGCTATGTGCTCAGAAAAGTCTTGCGCCGCGCCGTACGCTACGGCCGCATGCTCGGCATGGAAGAGCCTTTCTTGGCAAAAGTATTGCCTACCCTCGTCGAAAGCATGGGCCATGACTACAAAGAACTGCAGCAATCCCAGCAAAGAATCGCCGAGATCCTAACGCTGGAAGAAGAAGCTTTTCTGCGCACCCTGAAACGCGGCGGCAATATTCTCAACCAAGTCATCGAAGATGCCCAAGCGCATAAAAAGCTCATCGGCGGCGATGCGGCTTTTAAACTCAAAGACACCTACGGATTGCCGATAGAAGAGATCCTGCTTATCGCTAAAGACAACGCCCTCGCGGTGGACATCGAACGCTTCAACCATTTGGAAAAAGAAGCCAAAGAACGCTCCCGCAGCACACATAAGACCACTCAGCAAATTGCCCAGGAAAACCTATTTGTCGACTATCTTAAGAATCACCAACCCAGCAAGTTCCTAGGATACACCCAAACACATGCAGAAGCTACCGTCAAAGCTTTGGTGGCGCAAGGAAAATTCGTGGATCACTTAAGCGAAGGCGAAGAGGGGCTGGTCATCCTAGACCAAACACCTTTCTATGCGGAAATGGGAGGCCAAATCGGCGATATCGGCGCACTTAAAGGATCTCAACTTCTATTCGAGGTACAAGACTGCACCGCCCCATTCAAAGGGATCATAGCCCATAACGGCAAATTGCTTTCAGGCCACCTGCGTGTAGGCATGCCGGTATCTGCTGAAATCGATACATCCAGACGGCAAAAAATTGCCAACAACCATACTGCCACGCATTTGCTGCACTGGGCCTTGCATAAAGTGCTTGGCGAACATATCAGGCAGGCAGGATCGGTGGTCGACGCGCAGCGCCTGCGCTTTGACTTCAGCCATCACAAAGCCCTCACGCAGGCTGAAATGGATGAAATAGAGAACCTGGTCAATGAAAAAATACGCCTTAACGCCTCTGTTAAACCCTATGAAATCCCCTACGAAGAAGCTCAAAAGCACGCCGACATCAAGCAATTTTTCGGCGAAAAATACGGAAACCTCGTACGTGTGATCGATATCGATGATTACTCCAAAGAACTCTGCGGAGGCACCCACACCTCAGCAACGGGTAACATCGGCCTATTCCGGATCGCCAAAGAAAGCAGCATCGCCGCTGGCGTACGGCGGATTGAAGCCGTAACCGGTATCGAAGCCGAAAACTTTGCCCGAGAAAGCGACCAGCTTATCCTGTCGTGTTCGCAGCTGCTCAAATCCCCTGCAGGCAAACTGCAAGAAAGGATCGAAAAGTTACTGGAAGAACATAAACAGCTGGCATCCGAATTAAAAACCCTCAAAAAGGGACAGTTGGAGAAATTAGCTTCGACCCTTGTCTCTCAAGTAGAACCTATCAAGGCTATTCCCGTTTTGACTGTTGAACACACCCTCTCATCCGAGGAGTTGCGCACCTTGGCAGATGATATGATGGGGCGTCTCCCCTCATTAGCGCTAGTGTTGGCATCCAATGCCGATGCTAAATGCCAACTATTGGTCCGAGTCAGCGATGATTTAGTGCAAAAAGGAATTAAAGCCCAAGATATCATCAAATCCATAGCGCCTCTCATCGGAGGCTCCGGCGGAGGCAAGGCAAATAGTGCACAAGCCGGAGGCACACTCCCGCAACATATTCCAGAGGCCCTGTCTAAAGCCAAGGAATTTATTGCTCAGCTGCTGTAACAATGTTATCCCAGAGGCCATGCAACTGTTATGTGTGATGGCCTCTTTGCCCTCCAACTTCTTGAAATATAAACCCTATGTACATCCATTCATTTTACCATCAAGTGCATCGTTTTATAGAAAATAATCGCGCCCTGTGTGCCATGAACCTAGGCCTTGCGATCTTAGGCAATGCACTAGCTTATTTTTCCGGAAAAACCTTTGCCTGGCTTAGACAATGCTGTGGTATAGCTAAGAAAACTCAGGATGTCGCCCGGCATGTCTTTAATACCGCGCCTGCGCATCAAACTGCACTTTACCTTAACGAAAATCGCTTTAAAGCCGCTTTTGATAAAACAGCACCTTTTAAGGGATATAAAATTGCACTACCCAAAGGCCACCCTCTACAAGGACTGGTGCTGACAGGTACAAACTTTAGGCCTTCAAATCTATTTTTCCAGGCTTTGCTGGGAGGATATGGCTGTACGACTTTGCCGGGCAGCCAACAATTGTTTGCCTTTATGGCTCCCGACGCTGTTCGCGATTTCATCAAGACCACCGCTGAAGCTAATCCAGATAAGGTCATCGCCTTTTCCGCCAACAACATCCCCGCAAAATGCCATGTACATAACCAATGGTATAAAATTCATGATCTAGCAGACCTCTATGGAACCCATACCTACCGCCAGTCTTTTCAAGAAATACAGGACATCCTGGACAGCCAAAAAATCTACCTCTCCGCATCAATACCCTTGCCTTTTTACAAGGGTTTGAAACAAGCGATGAAAGCGGATCAAATCGTTATTTTGCCGGGCCATGACAACTTTCCATGCTTATTGGCCGATTTAGATTCTTTCAATTATCCCTCCGTATCGAAATTTCTCCACTCGGTGGATGCACACTATGCTCATTACGGCTTTGCCTCCCATCAAGAATTTGAAGAGTTGATGAAGCTGTCCTTATATCAGCTCGGATCACAAGTGGTAAAAACCGAAGATTACCGCATCTTTATCGATGGAGATGGCAAAATCCGGGAAAGACAACCCGGCGAAAAAGATACGGTGCGACTGATCAATGCTTGCGGCATCCGTGGCATTAAGCATCATCCTCGGCAGAAAGTCAACAAAGCCCTTATGACGCAAACTTTTAAGACCTGTCTACAAGCTTCCGAAAATGGATTCGTGCTTGTGCCGGCAGTGGGTATGGGCGTATGGAGAGGAAATCCCGATCTGTATTGGAGAGCTATGCTCGATGCGGTTATTGCTTCCAATGATACTTTTGAGGGCATTTTAGTGAATCCACGCCACTCTGTTTCCTCCTATGGCCGGTATAAAGGTTGCTCGGGTGAAGAATTACAACAAATTCTTGACGAATATCTAGATACATATAAGCATGATCATGCAGTCCTAAATAAATTGAGAAAAGTCGTCAACCTGTATGACACCCCGAAAGACATTGCACAGCTTGCCTATAACCTCAAGCAAGCCTATCCGCATAAAACCATTTCTCTCGTGAATGCCTCCGATCCGGATGTCACTTTGGGATATCACGTGGGTGAATATGTAAATAACATCCCGCACACATTCACAACGGAAGAAAACTACACCGCCATGGGCACCAATGGCCTGTGCTTTGAAGACATCACCGGTGTGCACGAAAACCCGAACAGAATTTACCAACTCATATAACTTCCTATCCATATCTTAGCTTTTGACAGTCAAAAGTACTTTATTCAGGAAGAGATCGTTGGGTATATAAACCCCTGAATACTCATCCAATTATTGCTTAACACCCTCTGCAGGTTTATCTATCAGCAACAGATCCCGAATCACATATTCCCCTTCCTGCCTGCCATTAAGCGCATCGACATATTCAAACGGAACGGGTTTTTGTTTGGCACAGGCAGTCCTGTTATAGGGTTTCGCTAGGGTACCTTCGTCATGTTTGCTAGCAACCAGAGGTATTCCCATAGCCCTGGCCTTTTTGAGCGCCAGCAATCTAAGAAAGATTTCATAACGCTGAGCGCCCTCCGCTAGATAGATTTTTTCTTGAAACAAGACCGGCTGCCCTTCCGAGTCTATCATCAGCCTGAACACAGAACGGGCGAGTATCTTACCTTGAGCATCGCAGACTAATCCGAGCCGATGTTTTCCATCGAGAAAATAACCTAATAAGCACACATTATTGGTGGATTTAGCCTGCACATGTTGGCAGCTATATAAAACCTCAGTGCCCATCAAGAGGAAGTGGTTAGGATGGTCGGAATCAAATACCTGATGATCCCAGGCTTTCCGCTGAGTAGATGATTTGATCGATTTCAGCGCGTCGTCCATATCTCGATAAAATTGAGAGTTTTTAGGTACAAGGCTCTTTATTTGGATCAATTTCTCTTCCATATCTTTATCATGAGCATTATCGAAAAATACAAGCAGCTGTTTCTCCAACAGCAAGGCTTTCTGTTTTTCCAGATCTTCAGCCACAGGTTTGCGTCCTGACAGGGTCTTCAGTGTTTCTTCGATATCCACTAAGCATTCCTTACCAGCATCTCTATCCTTTAAATACCGATTTAGGAAGAGATATTTGAGGGTCTGTTTCTCTCCGCCTAAATGATTTTGCTCCAAGGCTCTTACGAGCGTTTTAACTACTCGTATGGATCTGGGCTCTTGTTCAGAGTCTCTTTCTATCGTCACTTCAGCAGATGTCAGCTGCACCTGTTCCTGCCACAACTCAAAAACTTTTGGATAGTTTTGCTGCACTTCAGCTAAATGCGGGTTTTGATCTACTTTGTATCGATCGCGCTGGAAGGTTTGGTTTACAATCATGCCCATCAATTTTCGGAATAAGCCAAGTGCTGTGCTTTTTTGAAGCTCAGGCAATGTATTCAACTGACTGCCGTAAGAGATCAAGGCTTCTTTGTTTCTCCAAAAATGAATGGTTTGCATGTACTTTTCAAAAAAGCCCTCTTCATCTAATGAAAATGTGCGATTAAAAAACGCACTTAATTTATGCTGCAGATCCGTGAGGTGATTAAAATCGACAAGTTCTCTTTCAGCTTTAAAGCCCAGCATGTCGTATGCAAGCTGAAGACATCGGAGTAAACTCTCTGAGGGTTGTGAAAACAGCTTTATAACCAATAGTTCTTTCTGCAAGTCATCCAATGCACTGCAATTTATCCTCAGCAAAACATTCAACAGCAGCTTCTGTTGGATTCCCGATTTAAACACGCGTTGTTTTTGGATAATGGATAGGGTCTCATTATAGGCGGTAGGGCAGCTTTGATGATAATTGGCTAACACTATACACGATAACATCGCATGAGAACGTATGGAAGCGTCTTCCATTAATAAATAAACCCTCTTTAGTTTATCACTGTTAGCCAACAACACCACCTGCTTCACCAGTTCCTCTCGCAGAAAGGGATCCAAGGCAGCTGTTTTCTTTAGAATGTTTTGTCCTTTCTTGAAAAAATCTCTTAGATCAGGTGAGCTGGAATGCAATACTGCTGTCACCAAAAACCACTCTAAAAGCCCTTTTCGAATATGATCTTCGCGGCTTTTACGCAGCTTTTCCTCCACCCAGCACAAGGCAAGCTCTTCCATCTGAAATCGCTGGCTCATGACTTTTATCGCCTGCTGCCATGACTCCCCATAATTGCCAACCGCAACCAGATTAAACGCCCGATCAAAGAGATGCAGATCTAAACATTCGGCTAGCATATTTTTATCAAATACATATTGTTTGAAGGCTAGAAAATATTTCATTAATGCTTCGTGTGAATAGCAGTCTAATTGGCGAATTAAACACCCAAAAATAAACCTGAAAAACGCACGTTTTTCTTCTAACGGCCAAGATCTAAAGCCATATTTATCAATGTAAAAAGCCACGGCACGCCCATCTTGCTCGGCGGCCAGTTTAGCTATCTCCATCAAAGCTGGGAGAGAGGACGCATCTAATGGATTTAAGCCGTAATTCTGAATGTATTCGGTAACTCCCGCCCCACTTTGTTGCGCAGCCAGCTTGGCTATCTCAATTAACGCTTTTTTTCCTTCAGCATCTGTAGATATGCCATATTTTTTAATCTGTGCTGATGTCCCCCATCCATTCTGTCGCGCCGCGATCTTGGCGATTTCAATTAAAGCCTTCTGACCTTCAGAGGTAGATGCGTCAAACCCATAGTTTTGGATATACTCAGAGGTGGCCCACCCATTCTGCCGGGCTGCGGCTTTAGCTATCTCCAATAACGCCTGCCGTCCTCCCGTGAATTTATCTATCCCGTATCGCTTGATATTCTTAGAGAGGCGCGCCCCGTCTTCCTCGGCAGCCATCAGGGCTATATCGATCACTGCTTGCTGACCTTCCTGGGTTAAGGTATTGATGCTGAATAGGGAAATATAATGGTGAGCTTTGGTACTATTTTCGCACGTAGCCAACTTCGCTATGTCTATCAAGGCCTTTTGCCCCTGTGGAAATGAACGTATTCCATACCTTTCAATCCATTTCGCGGTGCGATATCCATCTCGCTGAGCGGACATCTTGGCTATTTCTATTAGGGCTTTCTGCCCTTCTTCAGAGCGAGGATTCAGGCCATATTCTTGAATAAACTGCGAGGTATCTTCGGCATTGCGCTCTACACTTTTTTTGGCAATTTCAAACAGCCCCTGACGCCCTTGCGACGTGTGGGGATTTATGCCGAATTTCTTTATATTATAGGAAATTCCGATACTACTTTTACTTGCAGCCAGCTTGGCAATTTCTATTAAAGCCGCTTGTCCCTCTGTTGTGTAGTCGTGGATTTTGAAGTTGTTGATAAAACACGAAAGGGCATACCCATCTTGCTGAGCGGCTATCTTGGCAATTTCCACCAAAGCGGCCTGACCTTCTTGCGTCGTGGAGTCTATGGGATAATCTTGTAAAAGCTGAGAGGTTGTAAAGCAGTTCTTCGTAACGGATAACTTAGCTAGGCATATGAAAATCTCTTGCCATTCAGGACGTTTGAGATTTAATCCCTCTCCCTTAATTTGCGCCAGGAGCCTGGAACGTTCCAGATCCGTCTTGCAATAAAGTTGGACTTTTACACGCTTTAAAGCATAACTATGCTCACTACTAGCAGGATCTGAATGTTTGATGCATTGTAATAATTCAAGGAAATTCTTTTCTTCACGATATTTACCTGCTTGACTTTCACTTGCTGAAGATATTTGAAGGCTAGGCTCGTGATTAGCCGTTATTTTTGCCACAGAACCGTCTATTGTGTTCATACTAAACCCCTGAAGTCATAAGATAGAGGCATTGTATAGAATGCAGTTCATATTATCAATCTCTATGATACAATATGCCGTTATGATAAAATCACTTATTGACATGTCTGTACACTGAAACTCTTGCATAACTAATCCCCCTGCCCCTGCCCTTGCCCGTGCCCTTGCCCTTGCCCTTGCCCCTGCCCCTGCCCCGAATGTAAAGAATTTAAACCACTGAGGCAGTGAGAGCAGTGAGGCATATGTGAGCACACAAATAATGATGAAGGTGTGTGTGCCTTCGCAATCCATACTCATATATTTCTTGTAATAATTTATGATTTACGAAAAGAAGGTACTGATGAGTATGCTATGGATGATAAATTTCGATTCTATCGAATAGTCAAGCGATCTGTTGAAAAGTGTTACTTCTCTCACATATACCTCACTGCTCTCACTGCCTCAGTGGTTTAAATCTTTTCATACGGGACTAGAGCACTGATAAGGACAAGGACACGGGCAAATAGATTTATTATGCAAGAGGTTCAGTGTGCAGGTATGTCTTATTTTTGTGATATATTTTGCATGTGCAATTTTTTGGTGTAGTTTTTTTTCGCGAGGCGATAGAAAAAACTACACCGAAAAGTCGCAAATCGCGTTATAATTAGGTAGAGTTAAACCCTTCAGACTTGCATGCATTTCGGTTAATTGTGATTAATGTAATTTTAAACAGCCAAAAATTGTTAGCTTTAGAGCACGCCTTGCACCAAGGCGACCATATCCTCATAGAATCCCTATGGAATGCTCCTAAAGCCCTCGTAGCGGCCTTTGCCCAAAAAGTTACTGGCAAACACGTCTTGATTTTAACCGGCGCCAGCCAAGAAGAAGTTAAACTATTCCACGACTTCCCCCTCTTTACCGATAGGCCCGTAGTAGATTTTCCGGCATGGGAAACTCTGCCCTCAGAAAATGTACCGCCCAGCCCCGACATTGTGGGCGACCGCTATAAGGTCCTTAATCAAATCTCTTCAGGTTCCACTCCGCATATTATCCTCTCAAGCTTGCAAGCTTGCTTACAGAAACTCATTTCTCCAGCAAATTTCACGTCCTTGTTTTTTTCCTTAAAAGTCGGTGATGTGGTCTCCTATGAAAACCTCACACAACGTCTGATCGAAATGGGATACCGCAAATCCACCCTAGCCTCAGAAAAAGGCGAATTCGCAGTACGCGGAGGCATCATAGATATTTTTCCCGTATCGTCTCCCGATCCGTTTCGACTGGAGTTCTGGGGAGATGAGATCCAATCCCTACGTGCCTATGACCCTATCGGACAAAAAACCGTCAGACCGGTTCAGACCCTGGACATTCCCCCGGCACAGGAAATGGAGCTCCTCCAGGAAAAAAATCCGCTTGGCACAGTATTAGATTACCTTGGACCAAATACTCTGGTGATATTCGATGACCTGCTGGCCTTGGAAGATCGCTATGCTTCCTTGATAGCCATCGGAGGCGCTGATTCTAAAATGTTTTGCTCTTTAGATCAGTTCATGGAGGCTATCAAGCCTCTGCAAAAAATATATTGGCCCCATCAGCCGATCGAAGAACTCAGCGAGGTGCGCATAAAAGATAAGTCATCGCATAGCTATTATTCTGAGAATGCGCCTCTTGCCACCTTGACATTCGAAATGTTTAATCGCAAGCTGGAAGCCAAGCGCTGGCTGCATTCTTTCATCCCCTTATCGGACTTCCTGCTGCCTGAAGTCGCTCAAGGAGAAGGCCTATCGGGACAAGACCTTTTGCTATCTCTGGAGAAACTCGCCAAAGAGGATGTAGATCTGCACTTTTTATGCGCTTCGGAACTGGAGGAAAGCACCCTCCATAAAAAGATCCTGGATGCCCATCTCACGTTGCCTAAAAAGACCAGCTTCCAGATGGGCTACCTATCCGGCGGCATGGTGATCGGTGATCTGAAAATGATCCTGTTTCCCATGACGGAAATCACCCAAAGATACAAGATCCGCCGGCAGAAACAGCGCAGCACCTATCATACCCTGCCAATAGAAGTCTACGAATTATGTCCAGGAGATCTGGTCGTACATCTGCAACACGGCATCGGCAAATTTATAGGGCTCGAAAAACGCCCCAACAACCTGGGTGTACCGACGGAATTTTATATCATCGAATACGCCGAAGGCTCTAAGCTATTTGTTCCCCTAAATCAAGCCCATCTGGTCAGCAAATACATCGGTGGCAGCGAAGATGTGCCTAAGCTGCATACTCTAGGAAGCAATCGCTGGAAAAAGACTAAAGAACAAACTGAAAGCGCTATCCTGACATATGCCACGGACTTACTTCAACTCTATGCTCGCCGTGAAGTTTCCGGCGGGATGTCCTTTCCTGAAGATGGCGATGACATGAAAGCCTTCGAAGAAGATTTCCCCTATGTCGAAACGGAAGATCAGCTGGCGGCTATCGCAAACTTCAAAGAGGATATGCACTCCACAAAAGCCATGGACAGGCTGATATGCGGCGATGTGGGTTACGGGAAAACGGAAGTGGCTATGCGCGCCGCCTTTAAAGCCGTGGCAGATGGACGTAAACAAGTCGCTGTACTCGTCCCCACCACAGTGCTGGCGATGCAGCATTATGAAAATTTCGTCGACCGCATGCGTCATTTTCCAATCAATATCGCTGTCCTATCCCGCTTCCGCACAGCAAAACAAATCCGAGAAAGCTTGGAAGGATTAGCCAAAGGCAGCGTGGATATAGTCATCGGCACTCACCGCATCATCAGCGATGACGTGATCTTCAAGGAACTAGGCCTGATCATCATCGATGAGGAGCAGCGCTTTGGTGTGAAGGCCAAGGAACATCTCAAGAAAATCAAAGCCGGTGTGGACTGCCTAACATTATCCGCCACACCTATTCCAAGAACATTATACATGTCCCTAATAGGCGCTAGAGACATGTCTGTCATCAACACTCCGCCTCAAGATCGCTTGCCCATCACCACCATCATCACAGAATCTCACGACCAAACACTAAAAAATGCCCTGCTGCGCGAGCTAACCCGCGATGGACAAGCCTATATCATCCATAACCGCGTCGAATCCATATACGACCGCGCAAGCCACATCCAAAAGCTTTTACCTCAGGCTAGAATTGTCGTAGGGCATGGACAAATGAGCTCCGATGAAATCGATACGGTGTTCCATCTCTTCAAAAGCGGCAAAGCCGATATCCTCGTTGCCACGACCATCATCGAAAATGGCATCGACATTCCCAATGCTAATACAATACTGATCGATAGGGCCGATCAGTTTGGGCTGGCTGAATTGTATCAGCTTCGCGGACGCGTGGGCCGCTGGAACCGAAGGGCATACGCCTACTTTCTCGTTCCTAAGCTGGCTGCCCTGCCTGAATTATCCCGCAAACGCTTAAATGCCTTGGCCGAAGCTTCGGGCTACGGCGGAGGCATGAAAATAGCCATGCGCGACCTAGAAATCCGCGGGGCCGGAAATATTTTGGGCACAGAACAATCGGGACATGTGTCGGCCATCGGCTTTCACCTCTACTGCAAAATGCTGAAAAAGACCATCCGCGCCTTGCAAGGCCAAGCGCCCACTCTTGCGGTCGATACCAAGATCGAGTTTCCCTTCGACGCTCGCTTACCAGAGGAATATGTCAACGAAGTTTCTCTACGTATGGAAATGTACCATCGCTTCGGAGAAGCCAACGCTCTCGAAGACCTGGAACTTTTGTGGGCAGAACTGCAAGACCGATACGGTCTCCCTCCCAAACAGGCCGAATGGCTATACTATATCGGCAGAATACGCATACATGCTGCCCAAAGAGGATACACCTTATTAAAGCTGGAAAAACTTTCGTTAAACCTGGAACAGCAAAAAGGCAAACAGGTGCTCAGAAGAAAGGTCTTGATCACCCCTCCCAAATCTCCCAGCGAACTGGAAAACAAAATCCTCAAGGTCCTCTAAATCACCCATTTTGTGCTTATAACTAAAAGGGTGAGTTCTTAATGCTGCATATACTGTTTTAGGATTTCAGACGGAAAGGAGGATGCTACCTTTCTAACAAAAAAAGCGTTTTGTTCTTTGGCTTTTTGCAGCAATTCCATGTCTAATGGACCTGCATCTTTAAAGGTATGTGGATGAGGCCCGTCATTATGCTCCCAATCTACATATGTAGTAATGGCATTGACTATGTTAGGATCCTCTAAACATCCGCACACGCTAAACAATGATGAGGGATAGGATTCGGCATCCGAGCCATGTCTGGAAACATATTTAATGACAGTTCGATCTGTTCCTACCAACTCGGCATGTTCCCGATTCAAGATGACCCATTCATGATTCCCCCAGCGATGCTCCACGGGCAGTTCAACAACTTCGCGGTTGTGATCCGATGGCCACCATGGTCTTCCATAACGCATATAGGTATTATTATCTTGCATGAGGACTGCATATATCTCATTCAAGGGCTTAATGGGCACGCAGGACTCGGAAAGAAATACGAATTTTTTGTTTTTGCGGTCTTTTAAGGCGGCTTTGACCAGTTTTTGCCAGGCCTCAAGATGGATAGCCCATGATGTAGGCACAATATGTTTGATGCGATATTTTTTAAAGAAGGCATCTTGCAGGGGCTCTTTGGAGTGAATATATATAGAAAACTTATCTTTATTGAGCGCTAATTGCTCTTTCCATAACTCTGTTTGATGAAGATCTTGAATGGTCAAAAACAAGAGGGCTACCTTATCAGCATACACACCGGGAGATGCGAACAAACAGCCTGTCATTATCAATGCAACTAACTGCACAATGTTCATAAGAATAGATGGGATTTAATATGTTTTTCAATAACCTTTTTCGCAGGTGTTTGGATAATATAATTTTTTTACCATTAAGATTCAAGAACTTCTCGCAGCTGAGCAGCATACGGGATGCAGACAGGTTTCAGCAGAATTTTGTCCTAGAAACCTCTCAGGAGACATCAATGGATGCCTTTTGTCCTGTTCCCGGCTTCCGAGGTTGCCGTAGCGATGGTAATCGACGCTGATACTGACTTCCCTTAAATAATGCAGCAATTCCACCCGGCCGTTTGCCAGCACGGGCGCTATATGTTTATGACAAAAAGAGGCCGCCGCTGCTGAAAGAACATCTTCAGAAGGCTTTTGCAACAACCTCAAGCGAGAGATCCGGCCTTGTTTCAGGCGTTGAATCCACTGTCCTTCCGTCTCGGAAATAATACGGAGGGATGGACTAACCCAAGAAGCTTTGTCCCAGCCCTTTATTATCTCGAAATCCCCGCTTATCTCAAGGTTCATGCCGCAAGTCAAGGCGGCTGCAATCACACGATACACATCGATCATCTCATCCTGCGCCTGAACCCTTAACGTCATCTGCCGGTGAGGGACATAACATAAAAAATTGTCCTGTCCTAAAACTAAGGCTGGATCATGATTTTTTTGGAAATACTGATTCCAAAAAAACGCATAATTTTGAATGCTGGCCTTCCACAAGGCTAGCTGCTTGACGGAAAAACCCTGCTTTTCAACTTCAGCATGCAGAGCATGCACAGCGGCAGGAATATTGTCCTCTAAGGTAGGCAACCTTATTTGCTCGGCATCCATCAACTGCATGAGATAGTTAGGACCTCCAATTTTAGCTCCTCGACCAAAGCTGCTCTGTTTAGTGCCCCCAAAGGGCTGTCTCTGCACGATAGCCCCTGTAAGCGTGCGGTTGATATATAGATTACCTGCCTCAATGCCTTTCAACCACTCCTCATGTTCGCGTTCGTCCAGCGAATGCAGGCCGGCCGTCAGTCCAAATGGTGTGCCGTTGGCATAGTTTATAGCCTGCTGAAGGTTCTCTGCACGCATCACACCCAACACGGGTCCAAACAGTTCGTTCATATAAGTGAAACTGCCGGGCTTAACTCCCAGCTTGATCCCCGGACTCCACAGTTGAGGATTTTTAACGTCCCTCTTGGGCTCAAGCAGCCACTCTTCTCCGGGTTCCAATTCGGTCAAAGCGCGCATTAGGGTAGGATTTGGACTGCGAATCAAAGGGGTGATTTTTGCCGAGAGGTTCCATTGGCTGCCGACAACTAAACTCTGTGCCGCATCTTTAAGGCTTTGCAAAAAGGCAGGGTCATCATAAACCTCTGCTTCGCATATTGCCAGGCTGCAGGCGCTGCATTTTTGACCGGAATGGCCGAATGCAGAAACTATCAGATCTTTAATCGCCTGATCCCTATCGGACATCCGGCTGATGATTAGGGTATTCTTCCCTCCCGTTTCCGCAAACAGATCCAGCCCGGGTCTTTTCTGAAGAAATGCTTTTGCCGTCTCGGTAGATCCGGTCAGCAACACAGCGGCTATTCTAGGATCTCGGATCAAGCTTGTCCCTACAGGCTCATCTGCACAGGGAAAAAATTGAAACACCTTTTTATTAAAGCCTGCCTCCCAAAAACACTTGGCAAGAATCCATCCGCATAATACCGTTTCCGGAGCTGGCTTAAAGATCACGCTGCAACCCGAGGCCAACGCTGCGATGAGGCTTCCGGCAGGAATAGAGCAAGGGAAATTCCAGGGGGGCGCAATCAGAGCCACGCCTTTAGAGCGCCAGCGCACATCCTGCATGCAATGGACTTCTTCCATATTTCTGCGGTAATATTCGGCAAAATCAATAGCTTCCGAGACTTCGCTGTCCGCTTCCTGGATAGACTTACCACCATCTACAGCCATCGCACCAATTAGATCTGCCCGATGCATACGCAAGACATTCGCCAAATCTGCAAAATCTGCCGACTTTTCAGCTATAGGCACTGTCTTCCATTCTTCAGCGGCATTCTTGGCACATTCCAAAAGACGATCAAGCAACACAGGCGTTCCAGCTGTGTATTGATAGCGGACTATACCTGGAAAAGAAGGGTCTTCGCCAACCTCTTCCTTGCCTTGCAAGACTTCTTGTCCATCCACGACTAATGGCAAGGTATTAATGACTTTCTGCGACCATTCTTTATGAATATTTTTCGCCCATTCGCCATGGATCTCTATAGACCAATCCGTATCGGGTTCATTTTCAAAAGAGGCGCACTCTTTTGACTGCCATATATACGACAACCTATTCTGGGTGCGGCGAGAAGTGCTAGGTACAGAATCTATGTTCTCTAAAGATTTTAAAAACAGGTTGGCTTGCTGCTGCCACTCTTGACTACCAGGATGGAGATGAAAAGCCCTGCGGAGAAAATTGTCGGTCGAGGTATTCTCATCCAAACGGCGGATGAGATAAGCCACTGCGCATTGAAATTCCCGAGGCGAAGCCACTGGGGAATATAACAGCATATCTTGTGCATATTTTTGCACAGTCCTTTGCAAAGCCGACGCCATACCTTCCAGCATCTCAAAGCCCACATAAGACTCCAAGCTCCTTTCAGCTCGTAGAAGTAGGGCGAAGGCTATATCGAACACGTTATGGCTGCCGATACCCACTCGCACGGCTTTGGCTCTATCGAGCTGGCAGGCATACACCAGCATGTGTTTGAAGTTAGCATCCGCCTCAATTTTATTCTCATAAGGTGCCTGCGGCCAATTCTTGTGAGAAGCCTCCACCTGCTCCATACCAAGATTGGCGCCTTTGACCAGACGAATTTTTATCGGAGCCCCGCCCTTGGACACCCTGATCATCGCCCATTCCGTGAGCTCTTTCTGCAAAGCGAATGAATCCGGCAAATAACTTTGCAAGGCTATGCCAGCGGAATATTCGAAAAACTCTGGATCGTCTAGTACAGCTTTGAACAAAGTTACTGTCAAGTGGAGATCGCGATACTCTTCCATATCCAAAGTGACAAATTTATCCCCTGATGTGCCATCTGCTCGTAGATACTTGTTTTGCCTAGCCGCCCGATAAAGCTGCTTTAAGCGTTCCGATAAAATTTGCAGGGTTTGATGCTTGGCGATCAGGTGTATCTGACTGTAGAGTGTGGAGATCTTCACCGAAACCTGTTCCACCATAGGATCAGCTAATGCATCGAGGTAAACCTTTAACCGGCGTCCGGCTTCCTGTTCTCCCAAGATAGCCTCTCCCAGATGATTCAAATTAACCTTCACGCCCTCCTTTGCTTTTGCCGACAAATAGGCAGCCAAGGGCTTCGATTCCGCTGACACAATCATCCTGGAAGCTTCATGTTGGATGCGTTTTTTGACTAACGGCACGAAGAAAGCTGGCAGTTTTTTGCCTGCCATTTTAAAAAACCAAAACTGCAGCCTTTGGCTGATCGAAAGAAACCGCGGTATCCCAAATTTATTGAGCAAATAGATCTCTTGGTCGGCTATGCGTGCAGGATCGCGACTTCTAAAACCTTGATCTGTCAAGCTTACCATAAAAGGCTTGCCTTTGGGGTCGTGGATCATACCCGCCAGCTGGGCCATTCTCTTTTTTTCCGCATGCGTAGTCTGCTCCCAGGCTTCCTGCATCAAGCCGGCGGCTAAGTCTATGGCCGCCCGGCCACGCTCTTCCGAGGTCATTTTTTTGCCTTTGACATGAGCTAACAGCTCCTGAATTTTCTGCGCAGGCTTTATCTCTGCCACAACGACCTCCTAAATAGAATGTCTAGATAGAAAAATCTATCCCCAGCACGAATGAATAATTTAAACTATTGCTGGATGCTTGACCAGCGGCTTCGGCAAAAACAGTGGTATCGCTGAACACTTTCTTGCTAAAGTACAAAGAGCCTTCCACAGCATTGGACTTGGGCTTGGCTCCATGGACTTGGAATTCTTGACCTACCCCTTCAAAATGGCAGTTCAACTTGGTGCTTTCCTCGCAAAAGGCATGGTCCCAGGCGACATTCAAGCTAAGCAACATTTCACAAGGCAACAAGGCATTCACTCTGACTCCTAAACGCGTATCGCACAGCCAATATCTTTTATCCTTTACGCTCAAATTCACAGACCTGGCGTCCTTTTCATGAAAAGAGGAAAACCAAAATGTTCCACCCTCAACACCGAAAAAAGGCTGTATATTTAAACAATTTGCCAGATAGAAATTATATCCCCACTCGCCATAGAGGGCGGCATCGTAAACTTTAGGTTTACCCCTGGCTATACGGTCGATCATATTGAATTCGATTTTGCGCCTGAAATTAAAATGCTGGAACCCCCAGGTCAAATCGGCCAAAGCGTAATAGCAATCGTTTTGATAGATGCCATAAAGCGCCGCTTGTATGGAATTGACATTCGCATCCCCGTTCAAATTGTAATCCACTTCCGTATGCTCATAAAAAGCGGCTAAGCCCACTTTAAAGCAATCGCTCAAAGGCTTTTGCAAGGCTAGAAGCGCATCCAGAGAATAGGACTTATAGCCCCTTCCTTCGCAATCGCCATCTAAAAAAGCCCTGCCATAATGTGCCGTGCCCCACATCTCGAGATCGCCATCCTCGCAGCAATCCGCCATGGCGCATCCACTGTCTGTACAACCTTCCTCGCACGCCCCATCAATTCCAAACAAAAGCGGATCGAATAGGTCCCTTAAGAATCGATTAGTTGACAGCCGGGCTATCTGGAATACGCTAGTGTATTGCTGCCCGCTGAGCTCATCCAAGGCGCAAGGCAGCTGTTCTTCCGACACCTCTAATGCATTCTGAATAACCCTTAAAAAATCCCCCTGCGCATTTTGATTATCATCCAACACCCGGCCCACCTGCCTTTGATTGTTCGATCGGGCAGCCTGTTCAAAATCTGTGGCCAAGGTTAAAAATATCAGAGTATCACGATAACTGGGGGAAGCTACAAGCGCAGAATTGAAATTACTGAAAATACTGCCGAATTCGCCGCTCAACCCGCCATCTGCCTCTAGAATGGTATAAGGCTGGTTCAGGGTATAATCCGCATTGTTCAACTGTATTTGAAGTATACCTTGATCAATAAATGCGGTAGCAGGGGGACCGGTCACAACGATCTCAGAACTGCCGCCCTGGGCATTAAATGAGGCTATATAGGTCGCTCCCGGATCTTGCACATAAGTGCTGCTGACATGATAAATCCCTATCCCAGGGTCGAGCTCCTGCCCCGACAATAAAGTATATCCCTGCAGTTCAGCTGTGAGAAAAAAGCCCAGTACTCCAAATAATGAATTTGCTATTTTAAATGTCATCCTCTGCATATTTCGCTCCTTTGGATATTCGCCTTCAGCAGCTCCCGCTAAATCCTCTTTTACCCAGGGGCGCGCTGCCCCTTCGGGGCTGCCTTTCCCTGGGCTACCTTCTTTCGCCTGATTCTGGGGCGCCCGCTAAATCCTCTTTTACCCAGGGGCGCGCTGCCCCTTCGGGGCTGCCTTTCCCTGGGCTACCTTCTTTCGCCTGATTCTGGGGCGCCCGATCTTTTTAAGCGGGAACTGCTGATTCGCATTTTGTGTTAATATTTACATCTTATAGTTCAAACCTATCGCCACACTATAATTGGAGTAATTTTTTGATCTTTCCCCAAAAGCCCAGGCAAAAACCGTCAGGCTTTGACAGAATGTCTTTCCTATATACACCGATCCATCCACGACATCGCGGGATTGTTTGGGACCTCTAAGCTGGAAACTATGGCCGAAATCTTCGCCCTGCACATGGACTTTGTTATCATCCTGGCTATACCAATGCAGCCAGGCCACATCCGCACTGACCACCAGATCGTAGTCGAGCGTGGCTGAAACACGCAGACCCAGGCGTGAATCCCAGGCCCACAACTGCTGGCGCTTGATACCCAAATTCAAAGAAGGTGCCCCATTTTCATGGAAGTGGTTGTGCCAATAATACCCGCCTTCGAGGCCAAGAAACGGCTGCAGGTAAAAGCCATCGCATAAGCAATAATTCAACCCTCCTTCTGCATAGAAAGAGACATCATATAACTTAGGATGGGATCCGGCATCCTCATCAACCTCCAAAGACTCTATCTCCCGCTTAAAATCAAAATGAGAGTATCCAAATACCACATCCGCCAAGGCATAATAACAATCTTCTTGATAAATGCTATATAGTGCCGCACGCACGATATTGACTTGTGCCTTGGCATCTAGATTGTAATTGACGCGGTCATATTCATAAAAACCGGCGATTCCCGCCTTCCAACTGTCGCAAATATCCGTCTGCAATCCCAGTGACACATCGACATTGCTGGCTTTGTAACCACGGGCATTATCATGGCCCTTCAGGTTGCTGCGCCCATAATGAGTCAACTGCCATACTTCCATGCCGTGGTAAGAGCCGTCATCGCATTCATCCTGTTCACAGCAAGCCTCCGGAGCTAATGCCAGATCGAATAACATCGGACCGTAAAGATCCCTCAGGAAGTGGCGGTTCGAAGCTTGAGCTATCTGAAATAAGCTCGTATACTGTTCCCCGCACAGTTCAGGGGTGCAGTAATGATCGAAGTTTGCATATCCTTGAACCAAAGGAGCCGTCCATAGGAGGACTCCAAGGCAAATATTTCTCCAGCCAGACAATTTCGATTCCATTATTTTGTCTCCTTAGATACTCTCTAATATGTTTCACTAGCTAACAGATGCTCTTTACTCACTAAATTTAACAGGAATATATACTCAATAATTTATTTGTCAAACTAAAACCTTGAGATTGCCGATACTTAAAACCCAACATTGAATCAGACAACTGATCTAACGCATCTAATGCCTTGTCAAGGGAATAACCCTTGACTTCGGACATTAGCTGCGCTATCTCAATTGCCTGATTGAATGTGGGCTAGGATTTAGGGGGCAAGTTAGGTTTAAAAAATTCTTCTTTTTGATTTTTGGGACTTGCTAATTTAGTGCGGATTCCACAGAATATACCCAAACAACCAGAAAATTTGGTTTTGAACCTAAGCGAAAGCTCCTGCGATTAGAGTTTCAAAACAAAACCCATTTTATAACATGGACTTGTTTTGAAAAATCGAATCCCGGGGCTTTGCCTAGGTCGAAATTCCAATTTTTCAGGTTGTTTGGGTATAAAACCAGTCACTTTAACCTCGGGTTTTACACAACCCAAATCTTAACCCGCTTGGAGAATATTATATGGCAGAATGTTGCATGAACACTCAAGACCCAGCAAAACAAGGGATGACCTCTTATCAACTTCCTCCCCTTCCCTATGACTTTAACGCTCTCGAGCCTGTCATCAGCGCAGAAATCATGACTTTGCATTACACCAAACACCATCAAACATACGTCACCAACCTCAACAAAGCCCTAGAACAATATCACGATGCCAAATGCAGGAATGACCTACCCGCCATGATCGCCCTACAACCCGCCATTCGCTTTAACGGCGGCGGCAATATCAACCACACTATTTTCTGGAACAATCTTGCCCCCAAAAGCAAAGGTGGAGGAAATCCTCCAGAGGGAAAACTGGCCGACGCCATCCAAAAAGAATTCGGCTCGTTAGATAAGCTGATTGAACAAATGAGCGCAAAATCAGTGGCTATCCAAGGATCCGGCTGGGGATGGCTAGGTTATAACAAAGCCCATCAGCGTTTAGAAATTGCCACCTGCGACAACCAAGATCCCCTCAGCACCAAAGGCTTGGTACCCCTGTTAGGTATCGACGTTTGGGAACACGCCTACTACCTACAGTATAAAAATGTGCGGGCCGATTACGTCAAAGCCCTTTGGAATATCGTTAACTGGAAAAACGTAGCCGAACGTTTTACCGCTGCTTCAGCTTAAAATTAGCCAGACGAGAAATATAAACCGCTGAACACACGGCAACTGTTCATAAAGTTGATGTAGCCTAAACAAAACTGCCCATGAATTGTGGTGAAACCTCGAGCGTATCGAGAGGTTTCACCACAATTCATGAACGTTTGCAATAATTGATACTGATTTTAATTTTACGATTTTTTATACTTGATTATAGAATATAAATTAAGTAATATATAAATGATTTAAAACAAGAGAGTTAAATACAATGGGATTGTTTTCCAGAAACAAACCAAAAATTAAAGTGCAGACCTCAAAAAAAGATGGCTTCAGCGGATGGCTCAAATGCACACACTGCAATGAACTCATCCATGCCAACGAACTGGAGCGCAATTTCAACTGCTGCCCTAAATGCGATTACCACTATCGCTTATCCACCGATGCACGCATCCATAGCTTAGCCGACGCCGAAACATTTACCGAATTGAACCCTCACCTCAAATCCGTCGATAGCCTAAAATTTGTCGACACCGAACCCTATGCCGAAAGGCTAAAAAATGCCAAGGAAAAGTCCGGCCATGAAGATGCCGTCGTGACTGGGGTGTGCAAGATCAATGGCATACCTGCCGCCCTAGGCGTGATGAACTTCAACTTCATGGGCGGATCGATGGGCTCCGTGGTGGGTGAAAAACTGACGCTCTTGATCGAGCATGCAATGCAGCACAAAATACCCCTAGTGATCGTTTCCACATCGGGCGGTGCCCGAATGCAAGAGTCCATCCTCTCCCTAATGCAAATGGCTAAAACCTCTGCCGCCTTGGCCCGTTTGCATGAAGCTAACATCCCCTACATCTCTATATTGACCAATCCGACAACGGGCGGCGTTACAGCCTCCTTTGCCTCGCTGGGAGACATCATCATCGCCGAACCCAACGCGCTTATCTGCTTTGCAGGGCCCCGAGTGATAGAACAAACCATCGGCCAGCAACTACCCGAAGGCGCGCAGCAGTCCGAATTCCTAAAAAAGCACGGCATGGTGGACTGCATTATTAAAAGGCACGAACTAAAAGGCAAATTGGGCGAAATTCTGGCCTTTTTTAGTGTTCCAGAAGAACCGGCAAATGCCAAAGAAACCTCTCCCGCTTCCTCGCTGAAGAAGCCTCCCAAAAATTAACCCTGCAATTTTAATACCTTAATGAGGATTATCATGAGTCACGAAACCGTTAATATTCCCACCGTCGCAGAGGATGCGGCTGCTATCCCTCACTACGCCTCCTCCGGAGCTTCCGGCGCCGATGTGCGCGCCTTTATTAAAGAAGACCTGATCATCCCACCAGGCGGAAGAGCGCTGATCCCCACAGGCCTGCGCATAGCCATCCCCCATGGCTATGAAATACAAGTGCGTCCCAGAAGCGGCCTGGCCCTAAAACATGGAATCACCGTACTCAACACACCGGGCACCATCGATGCAGACTATCGGGGCGAATTAGGGGTCATCTTGATCAATCTAGGAAATGAACCTTTCACAGTCCAACCAGGAATGCGAATCGCGCAATTGGTGGCCGCGCCAGTTGTTCAAGCAGTTTTTGCTCTTGTGGAAAAAGAAGAACTTGTTGCAACGTCAAGAGGAGATGGAGGATTCGGCCATTCAGGAATGCAATAACTTAGCCGAGATTTATGATTAAAATCTATAAGTACTTAGATAGCGATTTAATTGTTAATTTAAATGCACAAACCCGGGATGAAGCTTTAAAAACGCTGATCGGTCATCTGCATCAAAAGGGCAAAATAAACGATGCCGAACATTTTTATCAAGCCATCGTAGATCGAGAAAAAATCGTTTCTACCGGAATAGGCATGGGAGTAGCCATCCCCCACGCAAAGCTCACGCAATACGACGATTTTTTCATTGCCATCGGCATTTTAAAAGCCGGATTAGAATGGAATGCGCTAGATGGAGCCCCGGTCAGATTGATTTTTATGATCGGGGGACCTGATGATAAGCAAACGGAATATCTGCAAATCCTCTCCAAACTGACCTATGTCATCAAAGATGATCAAAAACGAAAAAAAATGTTAACTTTGAATTCGCCAATAGATATTATGGCAATTTTCAAAGGTTTATAATACATAAAGTTTTTTTGCGCTTGCTGTAAATGGATCCTAGCTTAACCCAAATAAGTTGAATTTGGGTATATATACACAAGGCCCATTAATAGCTGTAGTTTTGGCAAACCGCTGCTTAAATTATGCTAAGTAAAAATAGTTTAATCTTTGCTATGCTTAAGGGAGTAAGGGTATGGATTTAAAATTAAAAGATGTCGCCGATTTGTTAAACGTCTCCGAAAACACCGTTAAAAACTGGGTTTCGAAGAAGAAAATCCCCTTCTACAAAATTAATCAGCAAATTCTATTCAATCGAAACCAGATCGAAGATTGGGTATTCAAACAAAATGAAGGCCCTACCGGAGCCTACTTAAATCAACAGCATAACGAATGCGACGCAAGCCAAGACTCTCTAGGCATAGTCCACAAAGGCATTCAACAGTTCAGCCTTTATAGAGCCCTCCACAAAGGCAACGTCCTATCCAAAATTCCTGGAAGCACCAAAGAAGAAGTCATCCGCAATGCCAGCCAAGCCATGGCTGCCACGCTTAATTTAGACGCCGAAATCCTGGGCGATTTGCTTTTGGAGAGGGAAAAACTCCACTCCACAAGTCTAGGTGAAGGACTCGCCCTTCCTCATGCCCGAGAACTACTCTTGAATGACCACCAAGACATCGTCATTATTGCCTTTCCAGAAAAACCCGTCGATTTCAACGCCCTAGACGGCATCCCTGTGCATGCACTGATATTTGTGTTTGCTTGCGATGACAGGCGACACCTCAACCTTGTGGCCAAAATCGCTCATTTGGCCCATCTTGCCTCCACACACGAACTCCTAAAAAAGCGACCGTCAAAAGATAACATCCTAGAATACATCAAAAACTGGGAAGCATCCTTGCAAAAAAATTAACTCCTGTTACGCAGCCGCTGACGCAACCGCATAACATGGAGTTGAACCTACGAGTTTAGAAGAGTGCAACACAAAGACACAGAGGTGTACAATCACTAACATAGGCAACACTTAGTTCACCAACATAGGTAACAAAGAGTCTTAGTGTCTTCGTGTCTTTGTGTTGAATTTGGTTGAAGTTTTGAAAGAAGTTCAGTTTACGAAGTTCTAAATTGAGTCTCGCCTCTTCGCACCAAATATTCCACCTGTTCCTTTTGAGATTTGACTCCTCGGGCGATTTCCGCTAGTTGATCTTCAATCCATTTTTTAAGATGAAAGAAATCGTGTGGTTGTGCACAATGGCCTAGTAATCGCTTACATTCATCTAAACCACTCTTCAACTCGCTTTGGATAGGGACCTTTTTTAATTCTGGAACTGTTTTTTCGATGATGGCATCAATAGCATCGATGTGCTGGCTGAGTTCCTTGATGATAGTATCAAACTTTTCTTTCAGCTCATCTGCATCCTCGCAGTCTTCCACCACCGCACTATATTCCGCTTTTTCTATTTGCTCATAGATACCCTGCATTTGCTGCTCGGCCATCTTAAACCTTTGCAAATGCTGCCGATCTATATAAGCCTCAAGCTGCTTGCCTACAAGGATCATCAACCCACAGCCGGAAATGGCCACAGCGAGTGAAATCCAAGGGATGTTGACCGCAAAAAAAGTGATCAGGGATAGGCCAGAAACTACTCCATACGCACCTAAGACACAATTAAATCCATTCTCCTCATATATCTGCGCGACTTTATTTAATACCTCTTTAGCCGTCTGCTTCACTTTGTCCACGATTGAAAAAGCTGAAAAGCTATTAAAAGCTATCTTAGGGAATAAATTATCGGCATTGGCTGCGTTGGTTATCACAGGATCCATAGTCTTTCTCCATTAATTTTTAATAGTCAAATCGACCTAGGGGATCCGGTTGGACCCCTCTATTCAAATCAAGTTTATCAATTTTAGGCATGAAATCCAAGCCATTTATGGCTAGGTTAAAAGAGAAGCTTAAGTCTTTACCATAGAACTACTTAAAGAATAAATAACTTTAATAAATCGCATTGTATTTAAATTACTAACTACTAAACAACTAAAACAAAACATTTTAATTTTAATTATTTAAAAAACAATGAAAAACAGCGCATTGTTTTAAATAATATAAATGTTATAATAAAATTTATAAAAACAAAAAAAAAGAAACTATTCAGTACTATATAAAATACTGAATAATTACAAAAAAAATATTGGTAAAACGATGAATACAAACTATAATATAGCTATTTCAGTCCAAAGTTTTAGCTCTCTGGATGAAAATACCAAAAATGCTACCTATCAACAAGCGAATGAAACACATCAAGTCCACGTAGTCAGACAATTAAATCAGCAGGGCATAAAGCCCCAGTCCCCCCAAGCTCCCAGCCCTTCCATCGCCTCGCAATATATGGACATAGCTACTAAATATGATAAAATACTCGGCTATTTGAAAGAATTGAGACAAACCCATCGTCTGCTTACAGAACAGGAATTTCAACCCTTATCCACAAGAAAATGGATACATAAAAACGATATAAACCGAATGCTTGGCTGCGATCATATCATGCGAAAAATCGCCGAAAATAACTTAAAATATATCAAGGTCCCCGAAAAAATTGCCGTAATTGAAAATACTGAATATTTAAACATCAATGGATTCGTTGACACCTTTAGTTTTTATAGCATTGAAACGGACCAGATCAAAGTGTTTGCCCAAGAAGTAAAACGGGTAGATCGCAAACTCTCAAGAGATGAAATAGATGAATTGATTACGATCGTTGCCGCCGCAAATTTTGTGGATCTATGGCCTGCTAATATTTTTATCGCTGAAGATGGCGTATATTTCATCGATACCGAATTCAAATCGTTTGGAGGAGATATCGAATGGGGAAAAATGGGCCGATTCACCTCGCTTGTAAGTGAAGAGGATATGGGATACTTTACCGAATTAGTGAACAAAAAATTGGCCGAATCTAGATCCGTTCCACAAAGAAAATCCTTATATCAAATTAATGATAGCTACAAAACTCTCTCTAACCGAATGGACCTTATAGAAACTATATTCTCACCCGAGCAAAAAGAACCCATAAAAGAACAAATCAACGAACTCAAACAAAAACTATTCCATTTAGAGTTGGTAGGAAACAAAATCGCCGGCTATGATTATCTCAATCCCAATAGATTTACCCTCTGTACAAAAGACTTTATGACTTAAAAACAAAAAAAATTGTGGGATGACTATGATAAACGAAAATCTACCCGGTCATTTGCCAAACCAGGGCTCCTCGCCCCCTCCACAAATCCAAGCAAAACCCTTCCAAGAAATTGTCAAACAGGCACAAACTCTAAGTAAACTGCGATCGGTTCCTCAAAAAACAAGCAAAAAATGGAGCCCTAAGTTAAAAAAATCGGAATCAAAAGCGGCTCCCACCGAGAGCTCTCGTTCCCCTACCCTATTTCAGCAACTTCCCCCTCTATCGTCTGCTGAACCGCCCCATATACCACGGACTTTTTCCGCCAGCTCCTTTCCTCAACATCACACCTCCGTAGCCAAAGTCGCAAACCGGACCCTATCTTTCATCGAAAACAGAAAGTCGCAACTAGCGGAAACTCTAAAACAAGCCCAATGGATGCATTTGACCCCAGAAGAACGGGAAGTCGTCTGCGCCTTTTTAGCGCATAACGAACAGGCGGATGCCTTGGTAGAGAATTTAATTACGCCTACCAAACGCGAGCAAGGCCTACAAATGCTGCAAAGCGCTTTACTGCACGCATTATTAACGGCTTCAGTCATGGAAAGCCAGGTCCTCATGAATGT
>CAYMKI010000025.1:25856-29597 GCA_964390695.1 uncultured bacterium | reverse complement strand
CGACACGCGTTCTCCATAGAGAATGGCTGTGCCTTTTAATCCCAGCTTGGTATCTGTCGGCGCCTGCTCCCACTCGGCATCCGCAACGAAACTGGGGATGTAGTTATCATGCAAAGTCGTTTCGTTGGCGATATAGCTGAGTTCTGCGTAATAGGTTTCGGTAGGGGAGATGTTCAACATGACTTTGACGGGTCTGTGGAAGTCTATGGGGATATTGTCATTTTCCGGGATCCAAATGCGCACCTTGGAGTTTTCGGGAGAGCCTAGGGTCATGATCTTTTCGCCGATTTTTACGGGTTTGCCCATCCATTCTTCGGGAGAATCCAGGATGGCAATCCCTGCCGCCGGAGCTCGAATGTCCAAAAGGCTATTTTGATATTTCGCTAGGTCCAGGGCGACTTTTTCCTTTTGCAGCTTGAGCTTCAGCAAACGCAATTCATTCAATGCTTTGGGATCGGTCAACCCTAGCGTCTCGGCCCTGTCCACCTGGGATTGCATCACCTGCACTTGCTTCTGGGCAGCTCGCAAGTTTTGCTTCGAGATCTGCTTGTCATATTCCACCAGCAGTTGGTCTTTTTTGATGTTTTCTCCGGGCTTGACGATTATCTTTTGGATAATCCCCTCCAGGGGAGCCGTCACCAGTACCGGATCTTTAGGCACCACCTCACAGGGGGCCGCTACGCGCAGAGGCACGCGAATCACCAGCATGCTCAGCAGAAGCGCCGCCGCGGTATATTTGATCCATTTCTTCTCGACGTGTTTGGCTGCGTCCTTCCATTTGGAGCGATATTTGAGATAGGCGCTGGAATAACCTAACAACAGGCTAGAGCGCAGGATGTTCAAAAAATCTTTGGATATGGATTTGTCCTTGAATTCCTCGCCTAGCTCCAGCCATAAACCTAAGAGCGGCTTGTCCTTGTCTAATAGCGGCAGCCACAGGATGGTGGCGTGTTTGTCATTCACCTCTTGCCACAGCTGTTTATCTTTAAAATGCTCCTCTTTGAGCTCTTCCGGCAGGTTGAGGGGGCGCAGCTCTTCCACCAGTTTTTCCCATTGTAGAAAGAGGGGAGTGGACTTATTGAAGGTCTGCTGTCCGGATATGCCTAGCAAGGTAGGTTTTACTCCCTCGAAACTCCACAGATAAGCGCGGTCGTATTTGATCACATGCAGCGTGTCGTTCAGGACAATAAACTGAAAGGCCTCTTTGGAAGAAGCGCTAAAAGCTTTGATCACCAGCTTGTTGATGACCATCAGCAGATCGGCCAGTTGCGCCGCAGGGTGTTTTTGCATGGGCTGCATAGGAGGTGTTGTATTCATAGTCTTTGGTGTATCACATAAAAATAAAAAATTCGATATAAAAGTGTGAAAATTTATTTTAAGGAGTGGTATATCTACTTTCAAATGGAAAGATTCGCTATATACCCGACTTTTCACGGAAATAGAAAGGATAGGCATGCCCGAATTAATAGAGGAAGATAAACCTCTTCCCAAATTCCGCCCCGACCTCAGGCTCTTCAAAGGTCCCGATGATTCGGACGGATCGCCCACCTATAATATATACGATCCCACCAGGGGACAGTATTTTCGCATCACCTGGGGCGAGGGGGTGGTCCTACGCAATGTCAAACCCGGCATGACTCTGCGCACTCTATTAGAAACGCTCAAGTTCAGGACCACGGTCAAATACACTGCTGAAGATATCAAGAACTTTTACCTCCAAGCCGCTCATATGAACCTGTTGCTGCTGCCTCAGCCGGCCGACCGCTTCATCGAAGAAGCCCAAAAAAGGCAGACGAGTATTTTCAGGTGGCTGCTGATGAATTACCTGTATATCCGCGTTCCGCTGCTAAACCCCGACCGGTTTTTGGAAAAGACCCTGCCTTTAGTCAAGCCCTTCTATTCGACCCCGGCACTTATCCTCTATGTCATCTTGACGCTGTTCGGTCTGGGAGGGTTGGTGCGCAACTGGGATGAATATATCCATACCTTCACCTATTTTTTCAACCTGGAAGGCATTATCATCTACGTCCTCGCTGTGTCTACGGTCAAGATTATCCATGAATTTTCACATGCCTACACGGCCAAACATTTTGGCATCCACGTGCCTACCATGGGCGTGGTGCTGATCGTTATGTGGCCGGCCTTATACACCGACGTCACCGATGCCTGGAAGTTGAAAGACCGCTACCAGCGCTTTGCCATTTCGTTTGCAGGGGTAGGGGCGGAATTTGTCTTGGCGGGATTATCAACATTTGCCTGGACGATCACGGCGCCGGGTTTGCTCAAGAGCATCTTCTTTATCAGCTCTTCTGTGACGTTGATCTCCAGCGTGATGGTCAACCTTAACCCCGCCATGCGCTGGGACGGCTACTATATATTGTGCGACCTATGGGCTATCGATAATTTGCAACCCCGGGCTTTTGCCATCACACGCTGGAAGCTGCATCAGGTGCTATTGGGCATCGATGTTCCCCCGCCGGAGCTGTTTAGCCCGAGAAGGGTGGCGGCCCTGGTGGTATATTCGCTGTTTACCTGGATCTACCGCCTGGTGCTGTATACCTCCATTGCCGTTTTCGTGTACTACCAGTTCACCAAAAGCTTGGGAATTATTTTGTTTTTCATGGAGATCGTGATCTTTATTCTGTGGCCGATTAAATGGGAGGTGCAAGACCTTATGAAACTTAAAGAGCATTTGTCTCTCAATATGCGATCTGTGGCGACGCTCAGTGTCCTTGCGCTGGCACTGCTGTGGTTCTCCCTGCCTTTGTCCCATACTAAAACCTTTCCGGCCATCACCATCCCGGCAGGCGAACAGGTCCTTTATGTGCCCATCTCCTCACGGGTAGAGGCTATCCTGGTGCACCGCGGAAGCCAAGTGAAAAAAGACCAGGTGCTCGTGCGCCTTTCATCCCAGCCTCTGAAAGAAGAGATTGCAGATCTTCAGGCCGATGTCGAGATTATCAACACTCAAATCGAGCTGGACATTTTACTGGAAGGAGATCCTGACTACAACCCCTCCTTTTTGCCGCAAAAGCTGGATGAACTGGCGGGCAAAGAAGCAAAACTAAAGGCCAAGCAGCAGTTGCAAAAGCTGCTAACGGTAAAAGCCGATACCGATGGAACGGTATACAGCTGGGATGAAGATCTCAAAGTCGGGCAATTCGTTAAGCCCGATCAGATCTTGGGAAAAATAGTGCAGCCCGATGGCGTGAGGGTGTTGGTCTACCTGCCCGAAGAATACTTAGACTATGCCCAAGGCGGCGAGGCGGTGTGGTTCAGACTAAAAAATTCCACCGCATATCTCAAAGGCTCTATAGAGAAAATTGAACCTTCGCGGGTGTCCACTTTGCAGTATCATGCCATGGCCTCTACCTATAAGGGCGATGTGCCTGTCGTCAGGACGGGCATCGAGCCGGCCGAAGCGCTCGAATTTACTATCCCCCAACCCAAAGTGCTGGGAACTTATTACCCTGTAACGGTTGTCCTCGACAAAGGGCATCCGCCTCTACAGCTGGAAAATACCGGCTATGTGCAGATGAAAGGTCCGCGCGAATCTTGGCTCTCTTATAGCCTCTCTTACCTCACGCGCATCTTGTGGCGCGAGAGCAATTTTTAAAAATACTGAATAATTTAATGTGGATGTGAGAGTTTTAATTTTTTTATCAATAAAATTATTTTTAATTTTTTTTGTTTGTTTTGTTCACAAAAAAATAATTTAGTGCTAACTTAAAGAATATGGGC
>CAYMKI010000025.1:23494-25846 GCA_964390695.1 uncultured bacterium | reverse complement strand
TGAGATTTTGTAGTTAATTAAAAATTAGAAATTAATAATTATTAGTTAGTAATTAGGTTAACTAAGGAGAATTAATAGAGTTTAACAGTGTAGTTTTAGTGGTTTTAATATTAATCATAGCTTATAAAGCATGAGGTTGTTATGAATATTTTATCTCGATTTAGTCAAAAACAGAAAGAGTTCTTAACGCGAGACGAGATCTCGAAAAAGCTCGGCTTCCTTCCCTTGGAAGAAAGAATTGTTTTAAGCGCCAATGATGTCATCAGCGTGACATTAAATATAACGGCACAACCTGAATCGCATATTGGCTTGAATAATTTAGATCTCAGTTTTACTGTATCCGATCTTACTAATCCGAACATAAGTTTCGGTGATATTACCGGGTATGGAGTTTATAACTTCAATATTTACCCTCTTTACGGTGATGGTTCTGAAGTTAATGGGGACCAGACCATCCTAATCACTTCACCCTCAATGTCGGCTTTTCATGGATACACTGAGGAGGGAAATTATGCCCTTCAATTGACTTTAGCCGACTCCCTTGGTCTTGTGTATACAAACACCACCTGGCATGTGAACATCAATGGTGTAGCCCAACCTAACATAACGAGTGGAACGTTACACGAAACCATTACCATCACTGATCCATCCGTGATAGGTCATAGCGTCTCGGGTTTAACCTTTGCCGCCAATCAGTCGGTTCCCACTACTGTTGCCACCTTCACCGATCCTGCTGCAAATTATTACGTATTAAATGGTCATGATGCGGCTAATTATCTTGAACCGGTTTCGGATTTTAGCGCTATGATCGACTGGGGAGACGGGACTACTTCTGCCGGCACCATTACTTTGAATGACTCGGTGGATGTATACGGATTTCATTATACGACAGGCGTATACAGCGTAATCGGATCGCATACTTATTCAAACAATGCCTCAGCTAACGAAAACATCACCGTCACGATCAATCACGATGCCTCCACTCCCACTATAGTCCACGAGACTGCTACCGTCACCGGGCTTGCTGTAGCGGATCAGCTGACCGCAGGTTCTACTACCATCACGAATGGCATTGAAAGCTTGCAAGCAGGACAGGTTGTCTTCCACTTTACCGATTCGAATCTGGCCACGACCGCTGCTCAATTTAGCGGCAATATACGATGGGGAGATCTTACAGTGACTCCGTTTGATGCCTCAAATTTTTCAGGGGCCAACGGTGTCTTTACTGTCACTGCTAGCCACGTATTTGGTGAAGAAGGATCATACACTCCTCTTATCACCATTCGTGCACCAGATGGAACGTTCTTATCACAAAACTTGTCGCCCATATCGATTTCCGATCCATCTGTGATCGGTCAGGGCGTGCAAGGCCTCTCCTTTGCTGCGGGCCAATCAGCGCCCATGCTGCTGGCTACATTCACCGATCCGGCCGGATTGGAAGCTTTGGCTGATTATTCAGCCTCAATAGACTGGGGCGATGGCTCCTCCTCAGCGGGAACGATCACCGACGATGGAAATGGGGTGTATAGCGTATACGGTTCCCACGCCTATGCGACTTCGGCCTCAGCTAATGAAAACATCACCGTGACTATTAATCACGACGCCTCCACTCCCACTTTAGTCCACGAGAGTGCCACCGTCACCGGGGTTGTTATACCGGATCAACTGACGGCAGGTTCTACTATCATCACGAATGGCATTGAAGGCGGGCAAGCTGGGCAGTTTGTCTTCCACTTTACAGATGCCAATACGGCTACTCTGGCTAACCAGTTTACCGGTATAGTCGTTTGGGGTGATGGATACAGCGATCATCTTGATGCCTTCAATTTTTCAGGATCAAACGGCTCTTTTACCTTGAGTGCAGGTCATACGTACTCTGAAGAAGGTTCATTCACTCCGAACGTTTATATCGAAGCTCCCAACGGCGCAGTTATTTCACAAGACTTGTCGCCCATATCCATCGCCGATGCTCCGCCCACAATAGCCTTAGATACCAATTCAATTACCGTTCTTGAGGGTAATGTAGCTGTGCTAACAGGTACCTACTCAGATTACGATGAATTCGATGTGCACCTTTCGAGTTCAATAGGTGAGCTTGTCTATGGTGGCAATACGTTTACATGGTTATTGGCAGGAGTAGACGCTTCCAATGGACCCATCAACGTCGTGTTTACAGCGATAAACGCCGATGGCTCTACTGCGCAGGTCAGCGCTAACATTACGATTGTAGAAGATAGCATCCATGCTTCAGCCGTGGCCTTGCCTTCCATCCTGGAAGGAGATGCCGCAGCATCAGTGAACGTAGCCAATTTCACCCATGCTAATGGCTTTGATGCAGCTTCGGAGTTTACT
>CAYMKI010000025.1:14129-23394 GCA_964390695.1 uncultured bacterium | reverse complement strand
GCTAGCATTAACTGGGGCATTGCCGGTCATAATGCAGATGCGGGCACTATCATACGGAACAGCGATGGTTCCTATAGTGTGATGGCCTTACGTCCGATGTTTGCCGAGGCCGGTAATTTTGCACCGATTGTGACTATCTCTGAAGACAATGTATCCGCTAGTGTTTCGGATAGCTTGATCGTTGCAGAAGATAGCATCCACGCTTCAGCCGTGGCCTTGCCTTCCATCCTGGAAGGAGATGCCGCAGCACAAGTAAAGGTAGCCAATTTCACCCATGCTAATGGCGTGGAAGCAGCCTCGGAGTTTTCTGCTAGCATTAACTGGGGCATTGCCGGTCATAATGCAGATGCGGGCACTATCATACAGAACAGCGATGGTTCTTATAGTGTGATGGCCTTACGTCCGATGTTTGCCGAGTCCGGTAATTATGCACCGATAGTGACTATCTCTGAGGAAAACATGTCTGCAAGTGTTCAGGATAGCTTGATCGTTACAGATGCGCCTTTGACACAGGTAAGTGGAATTCAAAGTGTAAGCATGCTTCAAAATCAAGCCTTTAACGTTATATTAGGTGCATTTACAGATGCCAATCCCAACGTATCGAATGATTTTGTCGCCCAAGTTAATTGGGGCGATAACACTACATCGACAGCCATGGTGGCCTATTATCAAGATACGCATCAATATCAAATCATAGGATCTCACACCTATCAAAATGATGGAAATTACAATGTTTCCGTCCAGATATTTGATGACAACCCGCAAGTGGCTGCTCTGACGATCAATGGTTCTCTTCGTACAGAGGCCCTGTGGGGACTGAATGCTGGCGGCGATCTCTTCTCCATCGGCAATTACAACAATGCCGTCAACACCATTGTCGATTACGGATTGCTGTATTATATGCAACAAACCTCCACAGGAAGTCAGTTGGTCCAGCTGCAAAACCTCAACAGCTTTGCGATCAATCCACAGACTGGCATTGGATACATTGTCTCAGACAACACACAAGTCTTCAATGCTATGAACAATGGCGTTCTGGTACCCAATATGCAGGGCTTTGCCCCGGCGTTGATGTCGATAGATCTGCATAATCTATCTGCCAATGGTCCCAATATCGTCAATGTGCTCGGTTATGTCAACGAAGTTCCGGGTACATCCGGCCTTTCTGCAAATTATGGCAACCAAGCCATCAGTGCCATTGCCTTTGATCCCAATGGACAGCTGTATGGAATGGTCCGAGAAGGCGGAGGTAATACTCTTGAGGATTTGGCCAAAATAAACCTGAATCCTGCCAATGGAGTGATCACCTCAACGCTGATTGGTCAGATGACCGGGTCTGTAGGATCCATCGTCAAAGACAACGGCCATGCGATGAAGTTTATCATGAACTCCCAAGGACAAGAGGTCTTGTATGTCTCAGACAACAAGCTCGACTTGCTCTACACTGCCGATTGGAATACTGGACGACTGTTAACTGTCGCCGATCATGAAACCAATGGACTAAAGACCAACAATGTCAACGATACCGCCTTAGCTTATGATAGAAATAATGGAGTAATGCTCGACTTTAACTAACAAAATGATACACTGGGCACTTTGTCTCTGACAAATGGATCCGGCTCAGTGCTGGCATCTATGACTCAGTCTCCATTGCTGAGTGAGTTGGATAACGTGATTGGATTAGACTTCTACTTCTCCAATCCTTAAGTCCGTGGTTTGTGGATAATGTGAGGAGGGGCCTTGTGCCCCTCCTTCTATGTGCGCTGAAGATAGGCTTGCCAGCCTATCTTTTGGTATTTTTGGGCTTCTTCAAGAGGATTATCAGCCTCTAGGATGCCGCGGCCGACAATGATCACGTCCGTGCCTTTGGTCAAGATGGCTTCTTCCGGGCTGGTGTAGTGCTGGCCTAGCCGGTCTCCGGTTTTCACTAGATTTATTCCAGGGGTAAAGTGGATAAAACGGGGGTCTTCTACCAGACGCTGCTGGCAGATAAATCCCATGACAAAATCGGCATGCTCCTGCGCCAGACGTATGGCAGCTTGCGTGTATTCTCCGCATGCTAGCGAGCCTTGCGAGCTCATTTCAGCCAGCAGCAGCAAGCCTCTTCCGAGAGGGGTGCCGACGGATTTTAATCCTTCCAGGATGCCCGGTCCCGGCAAGATATGGGCGTTGACGAGGTGCGCCCAAGAGGCGATCCGATACATGCCGCCTGCGTATTGGTGCTTGACGGTATTTCCGATGTCGGCGAATTTTCGGTCTTCGAACAACAAAACCCCGTGCTTTTCGGTCAGCTGCTCTAACTGCTGCATGCCAGCTAGGGAAAAGTCGGAGAGGATATCGACATGTATCTTCAATACACAGAGGTGAGGTCCAAGTGTGTCGGCGAGATGTAATAGCTCCTTCATGGTGGTAACATCGGCGGCCAAAGCTAGATTGGAGGATTTAGCCTGCATCAGCTGCAGTAGCTTTTTAGCCATAGGATGCGTACACTGCCGGCTTCTTTCTGCATAGGAGGGTAGGGGTATCTTCAGCATTTAGAGCACCTGGTTCTCTTGTATGAATTTTTGAATGGAGCCGGCTAATTCGGCATCCAGCTGTTTTTCCTGCAGCAAACGATCTAGCACTTCGCTCAGGGTGAAAACGGCATGCAGCCTATACCCTTGGTCCGCTAAGCGCTTTCTGCCGCCTTGCTCGCGGTCTATCAACACCACCACATCGCTGATCTGCAGACCTTCAGCTTCGAGCGGCTCCAAGGTTTCAAAGATGCTGGCACCGCTGGTGATCAAGTCCTCGATCACTAGACACTTCTGTCCGCTTTGGTAGACCCCCTCTATGGCTTTTTTTGTGCCATAGTCTTTGATCTCTTTCCTTCTCATCACCATGGGGATGTCGTAGGCTAGAGATAGCGCTGTGGTCAAGGGCAGTGCGGTATAGGGCACCCCGCAAATCAGGTCGAACTCCAGCGTTTGCACCTTCTTCCATAGAGCTGCTGTCAGCGTTTTCAGCAGGGCCGGATAGGAGATGATCAGCCTCAAGTCGATGTAAATAGGCGACTGCATGCCGCTTTTGAGCGTAAAAGAACCAAAACGCAAGGAGCCGATCTGCATCAGCTGTTTAATGATCTCACTGTTTTCCATTGCTTATACCTCAAAGCTAGATAGGGATCCCACATCATGCCAGTGGCGGTCATGGCGACTTTGGCTCCGGCATGGAAAAATTCGTCAAAATGTTGCGGCTGCATAATGCCCCCTGTTCCGATGAGAGTAAGGTCCAAACGATGCTTGTCGATGATGTTACGGGCTTGCTGGACAAACTCCACCGCCGCCTGCCGGATGGGGCTGCCGCAGATGCCGCTGGTCAAACGCTGCGGACCAAGGGCGGGTTTCCCTTGGGTATCGACGACTTTCATGCTGAGGGTGTTGATCCCGCTGATGGCTTGAGCTCCGCCTCTGGCGGCTGCCAGCAGGGTTTGCTCCATGCATTCGATGTTCGGGAACAGGCCAACCTTTAGGATCAAAGGTATGCTTTTGATCACCTGCTTGAGTTTTTTCGTGATGGCATAGACGGCGTCGGGTTGATAATAGAGGCATCCTTCGCCACCGGAGACATTGGGACAGGATAAATTAGCTTCCAGGATTTTGGCGCCGCCGGCTTTGGCGAGGCAGGCTGTCTCTAAAAAGTTGTCAATCAAAGGTTCGGGTTGTTGCGCACAGGGAGGGGTGCCCACTATGGAGACGATCATAATTTGGCCGTCTTTGAGCTTGGACTGGGCGAGAGGAATATCCTGCAGCAAATAGTCTGGAGATCTGGAAGGCATGCCAAAGGAGTTGGTGATAGCCAAGGCATCCAGATCCAAGGGCATATCCTGCCTTTGGATAAGCTGAGCCGGGAGGTTTTGCGGGTTTAGCTGTCCGGGAGTTTCGACATAGATCACATTGGGCAGGGCATGGCCGGGAAATTCAAAGCTGCGGATGGTTTTATAGCATAGGATATCGTACCCGAAGGCAGAGGCAAATTCGATCCACTTGGCATTCAACAGCGGACCGGCAGGGATGCCGATGGGAGAGGCGACTTTAAAACCCAGGAAGTCCGTCCAGTGTTCTTTGGGGATAGGGGGCAATTCGGGCAGCTTTCCGCTGAAATAGGGTCCCTCCTCGGCATTTTGCAGGTAGCTTTTAGAGATATTATAGATGAAAGGCTCAGCTGGATTCCATGAGGGGAGATCCAGAGGCTCTATCTGACGATGTTTAGGTTCCAACATGGAAGACTCTTCCTTTTATAATGGTATAGATGGGCCATCCTTTCAGTTCCCGGCCTTCATAGGGGGACCAGCCGCATTTTGTCTTCAATCGGCTGTTGACCACGGTTTGGGTTTTTTCCATATCCACGAGAACCACATCTTGAAATGGCTTGAGTTCAAAGATGTTGATGATATTCCTGTGGGTCAAAGCCACGATGCGCTCCAAGGTGATTTTCTTCTCATGATAGGCTGTGAGCAATAGAGGAAGCATGGTTTCTATTCCGGGTACTCCGGAGGGCGCCTGTCCATAAGGGAGGCTTTTTTCCTCGAGGGTATGAGGGGCATGGTCGGAGCCTATCATGTCCACAGTTTCATCATAGATGCCTTCCCACAATGCTTTTTGGTCGTCGGCCGTGCGCAAGGGGGGATTCATCTGCACTTTCGTTCCCCATCGGGCATAGGCGCTTTCCTCCAAAAACAGATGGTGCGGGGTCACCTCGCAGTAGACCAAGACCTCTTTTCTTTTGGCTTCGCGGATCAACTCCAGCTCTTCACGTGTGCTGGTATGCAGAATCACAAGGCGCGTGCCGTATTTTTGGGCAAGTTTTAGGGCTTTTTGCACAGCAGCAATTGCCGCGTGGCGGTCGCGAATTTTAGAATGCACAGCCGGATCGGTAGAGGAGACGTATTTCTGTTTGTTTTGGGCGATGATCTCCTCGTCTTCGGCGTGGACGGACACGATCAGGTTCTCCTGGGCGGCTAGTTGAAAGACTCTATCCAAGGCCGCTTCATTTGCCATGAGCAGATTCCCCGTGGAGGAGCCCATGAAGACTTTGACTCCGATGATATCTTTGGAGACGCGGCCGATTTCATCCACATGCCGTTCATCTGCCCCCAGGTAGAGATGGTAGCGCAGGGGAATGTCCGCTTCTTTCAGTTGGGCTTCGATGAGCTCCTTTTTTTCCTGCAGCCTCTTCTTGTCAAAACAGGCAGGGGTATTATTGGGCATGTCAAAGACCGTGGTGACCCCTCCGGCTATCGCAGCTTTGGCGCCGCTTATCCAGTCTTCCTTTAGAGATTCGGCGTCGGTGCCGGGAGTTCGGAAGTGCACATGCGGATCGATCAAGGCCGGAAACAGGGTCAACTGACCCTTGGCGTCAATTTCCTGGGTGATCTCGCTGGGCAGGGAGACGTCGACTTGCAGTCCTTCAAGGGTTTTGACTCTGTGGATCTTTATCATGACTATAGCCTCTTAAAAATTCAGGATTTCATGCTGCGAGAACGATTTTGAGCAGTATTTACACTGCAAAAAAATGAAGTGCTGACGCCGCGAGATATTAAAAGCTGTGGCGATCTTCTCTTGATTGCAGATGCATTTGGGGTTTAGACAGGAGAAGATCCCTCGGATCCATTCCGGGAGTTGCACTTTAAACTTGGTCACCACAGCATAGTTTTCGATGATATTGAGGGTCGCTTGCGGTGCAAAAATGGCGATTTGGTCGGCTTCTTCAGCGGTAATGACCCTATCGTCCACTTTAATCAAGTCTTTGTAAACCAGGGTGTTGCTGGGGAGGTTTAAGCCTAGGGTCACCAATTTTTGTTGTTCTGTCAGCTTGAGGAGATGTACGATCTTTAAAGCCTGGCCTGCAGCAATATGGTCTATCACCGTGCCGTTGCATATAGCGGCCACAGGCATGGTTTTTTTTGGGGTATCTGTGATCATAAGTCTCTATCTAGGGTTGTCTTAATAATAAACTCAGCAAGGCTTGTCTCACCACCAGGCCATTTTGCGCCTGCTGGAAATAATAGGCATACGGGGTATTATCTACCGCAGCTTCAATCTCGTTATTCCTGGGCAAGGGATGCATGATTTTAAGGTTAGGTTTCACTGCTTTTAGGTGTTCTGATTTAAGGGTATAGGTATTTTTCACCAGTTCATATTCCAATTTATGAGGAAATCGCTCTTCCTGGATGCGGGTCATATACAGTATATCGAGTTTGGACAGCACTTCGTCGTATCCCTGATGGAAGGAAAATTTTACGCCGCTTTCTTTAAGCTGATTACATACTTCCTTGGGCATTTCCAAGCCGGCGGGAGAGATGAGATAGAGGCGCGGCTTGAAGGGGATCAGACCTTGCGCCAGGGAATGCACGGTGCGTCCGTATTTCAAATCTCCGGCGATGGCGATATGCAGATGGTCTAACTTGCCCTGGCTTTCCATTATGGTGAACAAATCCAAAAAAGTCTGAGAAGGGTGTTGATGGGCTCCATCGCCGGCATTGATGACAGGTATAGGCGATATTTCAGACGCTAGCTGTGCTGCGCCTTCATTGGGATGGCGGATGACCAACACATCGGCATAGTGAGAGATGATTTTTATGGAATCTTTTAACGATTCGCCTTTTGAGGTCGAGGTGGCTATGCTTTCCGAAAAACCGATCACGCCTCCGCCCAAGCGGTGCATAGCGGATTCGAAGGAAAGGCGCGTGCGGGTAGAGGGCTCAAAAAAACAGCTGGCTAGGATTTTACCTTGAAGAGGACTCATTTGCGGCTGGGATTTCATCTGTGCAGCCACTTGAAGCAAATAGAGTATATCCTCTCGGGAAAACTCCCTAAGATGGACGATGTGCCGACGGTAATATGGATTCATGCTGTGTCCGATTGAGGTTATATCTCATGAGAAGCATATGAAATTCGGTATTTTTTTCAATAAATTTTATTTTAAATGTAAAAAACAGCAAAATTTTGTTCCCAGGCACGAATCTTGTTTATACCAGATTGGATTTAAAAAAAATAATGTAGCAAAATAAGGGTGGAGGGGAGTTAAATTATACAAATTAAACAACTTGAATTTTCAAGATGTTGGATTATCTACGCATTGGTGTAGGATCTGCACGCCAAAGGAATGGGCGCTTGCTTCATAAAACAAGGAGGTATTTATGAGTGCTGAAAAATCGGGAGAACTCAGTGGATCTCGTATAGTCCATCACTATACTTTTAACCCGTTCCTGTCTCAGCATCGGCATGAAAAACCGAGTGATAACATAGAAAAAAAAATCGAGTCTTTAAAAGAGGCTCATCTACCCAAAGAACAGTATGTCTACTTTAAAAAGCGATTGACAATGACTAATAAAATGAGTTTTCAAAGACAAAACCCATCTGTTAGATCGCAAGAAGTCGATGCACCTACAATACCCCAAAAGAATGTCAATCAATCAGAACATTACACCTATACCGCCGCCAAATTACTAAAACAAGCCAGCTCTTCAAAAAGTGCTACCCCGCGCTCTGACAGCGTTTCGCTCTCTGAAGCAAAGCCCACTCAAGCCTCGTCCTCAGAAATCCATAAAGCTAGCCAGCTTGAAGCCTCTACTGCCGTAAAACAGCAAAGTCCGCAGACTGCACAAGCACGGACCGCTGCAGAGAGAATGCATCGGGCCCTTCATCCTTCCGATCACTTCAAAGCCATCTATGATATGATGTGTGACAACAATTGCAGAGACAAGGAGAACGTCACCTTCAAATCGGCCGGAGCTGGCGTAAATGGAGCGCAATTTGTCATCATCAACGGTATTAAACAAGCGGTGATCAAGCCCATACAACCCAAAGTGGGAATACTCAGACAACTGGAGATCTGGGGCAAAGCCGCCTTAAAACTAGAACGTCCCGCCAATTATATCGGCCCTCCCGAATTCAAAGGCATCAACGAAGAAGCTTTTTTTGGCCTGGCATGTGTCATGGGTCTCAACGATCCCCCCGATGGGCCTGTGCCTGAAACACGCATGATCTTATATCAAGGTCAGTATTATACCATGCAGCTGTTTGCCGAAGGGAACATGGCGAAAAGCACCAGAGAATCGCATCCGCATCTTTGGTCTGCCCCTGGTTCAAAACGAGATCCTCAAAAAATGGATGAAAAGCGTATACAGCAAGCGCAAAATGCCGCACTCACCGATCTAATCTGCAACCAGTTAGATCGCCACCATGAAAATTTCCTTGTCTCCGTAGACGAACAAGGCAAATTCAAAGATATGAAACTGATCGATAGTGGCGCTTGCCTGATTAAAAAAAATCTTAAAGCAAGCCATCATACCAAGCTGATCCGCAGAAATTTAAACCAATGGAAAGATATGCAAATCATGCAAAATCCTCTTACGGAACAAACTCAGGAGAAGCTGAATGCGATCGATATCCAGGATTGCCAGGAATACTTAAAAGCCCTTCGTAACAACTATGAGCTAAGAATGTTAAACTACATAAATAATCTCTTAGAAAAACAGCAAGAACCCTCAAAGCAACTGCTTCAACAACATAAAATGGTCATGAAATTCTTCAAGGGTGTGAACGAGTATAAACCACAAAAATCATCCGGATCAAGGCATCATATTCCACTAGCAGCCAAGAAAAATGGGCATCAGAAACCAGATACCTCGATTCAAAAGAAATTAAGAATCTTGGAGTCTAACATAAATATTTATAGGGATTTGTCACAGACCCCCGGAATGACTCTTCGTGAGATGGCTAAAATGACAGAGACCGATCGACAAAAAACACGCCTATTGATGGAGATTCAAGAACCGTAATGTTTGATTCAACGATTCGGTGGGTACGATGGTGTGTAAAGGATTAAACCAGGATTCGGTGGGAAAGTGGTGTGTAAAGGATTAAACCACAGAGAACAGTGAGGACAGTGAGGATAATTGAGGGGGAGGGTAGTGCATTCCTAGAGATGCTTGAGAGATAGAAAGGGGAATAATTATGCAAAACATGAATAATCTCCATAAATTCAATTGCTTAGGTAATTTGGATCTTCCAATTCTATATTTCTCCATGCCATAACTACCACATTCTTGGAGTCTCATGACTAACTATCTAAAATTCGTAATATAAAGTGTTGCCTATGTTACCGAATTGTACCCTCCTTCAATCGATTCTTCTCACTGCTCTCACTGTCCTCTGTGGTGTAAACCTGTACAGACCCTTTAGGACAGCGAATTGTTAACAGCCACCTCTCTCTTTAATAC
>CAYMKI010000025.1:8120-14029 GCA_964390695.1 uncultured bacterium | reverse complement strand
AATACAGCTCTTAGACAGCACTATCCTCCTACTCACCCCCCCCTCACTGCTCTCACTGTCCTCTGTGGTGTAAATCTGTACAGACCCTTTAGGACAGCGAATTGTTAACAGCCACCTCTCTCTTTAATACAGCTCTTAGACAGCACTATCCTCCTACTCACACCCCCTCACTGCTCTCACTGTCCTCTGTGGTGTAAACCTGTTCAGACCTTTTAGGACAGCGAATCGTTAATAGCCACCTCTCTCTTTAATACAGCTCTTAGACAGCACTATCCTCCTACTCACCCCCCCCTCACTGCTCTCAGTGTCCTCTGTGGTGTAAACCTGTACAGACCCTTTAGGACAGCGATTCGTTAATAGCTACCCCTCTCTTTATATGTGGTTTAAATCTATACACACTCTTTAGGATACCGATTATTCGAGACTTCATGATTTACAGACTATAAATGTATTTTTGTGTTTTTTATGTGGTATAAAAATATTTTGAATGATTAACTGAAGATAGTAATGGTAAATATTTGAAAAAAAACGCAGTGGAACGAACTATGACGCCCTGGAATAATCTGGTGGACTTATTGAAGTATGTGGAAGTAAACATCAATAACCCGACACACTTGAACGATTTCAAAGCAGGTAAATGGCATTCTTATTCTACAGCAGAAGCTATCTCTGAAATACGCTACCTAGCATTGGGATTAGTCAGTTTGGGCATTCAAAGAGGGGAGTGCATCGGATTGTATGCTCAGCCTTCCCGTCGTTGGTGGATCGTAAATTTTGCGGCGATCATGGCGGGTGCGGTGATTGTTCCTATATTTCCTAATATATCCGAAGAAAATTTTGTCTTCGAAATACAGCAAACTCAAATCAAAACCATCTTTGTTTCCGAGGGGGAAACTTCGGGGTATTTTGATAACCATCGCGATTTGTTCAAAAATATCATTAATCTCAATGGATCTACCTCTAAAAATACCTTCAGCTATAATCATCTCTTGGAGAATGGTCAGGGCTTAGAGTTAGAACAGTCAGATTTTTATGCTCGTTTACAATCCCTCATCCAGGATCACGACCTCGCAGCCATCATCTATACTAGCGGTACCACAGGAGTGCCCAAGGGAGCGGAGCACACCCATCATAGCTTAGCGCGCCATCTTTCCGACCAGCCTATAGATATTAGTCCGCCGCAGACTAAATATCTGAATATTCTGCCTCTGGCTCATATCTTTGGCTATACCATCAATCTCATTGTATTTGGCTTTGGGGGCAGCATATATTATTGGAACGACCCCAAACAGTTTGGTCTTGCCTGCCGGGAGCTGCATCCTACGCTTTTGGTGGTGGTTCCTAGATTGTTGGAGAGGGTGTATGCCAAAATTTTGTCGGCCATCCAACAAACTGGATTTGTCAGCCGCACGGTGGGGTTGTGGGCATTTAAGCTGGCGAACGATGAAGAGCCTTCCATGTACCACACATTGATGCATCCGATTGCCGATCACCTTGTCTATCATGCCTTGCGCGAAAATTTGGGTGGCAACATCCAACTGATTGTATCCGGAGGGGCGGCCTTGGATCCGCATCTCAACCATTTTTATAAAGAAATAGGCGTGCCCATCTGCGAAGGCTGGGGGATGACGGAAGCTTGTCCGGTATGTGTGAACCTTTTGGATTCTACCAAAATAGGCACTGTGGGTCCTCCCATAGGGAATCTCGAGTTAAAGCTATCTGAAGAAAATGAAATTCTTGTTAAAGGCACTGCCGTGATGCGCGGCTATTTCAAGTCTCCTGAAGAGACTGCAAAAGCTATAGACAAGGACGGGTGGCTGCACACGGGAGACCGAGGCGCGATTGATAATGAGGGATTTTTATCAATAAAGGGGCGGATCAAGGAGATGTTTAAAACATCCACAGGAGAATATGTGGTTCCGATACCTATCGAGCAAGCGCTTTGCAGGGCTCCATTGGTGGAAGCTGCTATGGTCATTGCGGATGGAAGAAAATTCACGTCTTGTTTGTTGTTTGCCAACAAAGAAGTCCTGGATGGTCTAAAAAAAATGCATCACCAAGAAAAGGTCTCAGATGAGGAGTTCCTGCATTCGTATTTGATCCAAGAGGAAACGGCCTCACTGCTAGAACAAATCAACAAGCCCCTGAACAACTGGGAAAAGATCCAAGACTACCGTTGGATAGCCCACGCGCCCACCATTGAAGCCGATGAAATTACCCCTTCCATGAAGCTGCGGCGCGAGGTTATTATGAAAAATTATAAACATCTGATAGATTCCATGTATCAAGAGGTCTTACACAAATGAAAGAAAGAATAGCTGTCATAGAGGGATTAAGAACACCTTTTTGTAAAGCCGGAGGGGTGTTTAAAAATTTTGAGGCCGACGACTTGGGTGCGTATGTGATCAAAGAATTGCTGGCCCGTACGGGATGTTCTCAAGAATATATCGATGAAGTGATTTTTGGTAATGTCATCCAGCCGATTCACGCGACCAACATAACGCGTGTCCTGGCGGTGAAAGCCGGGTTATCGGTAAAGATCCCCGCGTTTACCGTCAACAGGAACTGCTCCTCGGGGTTGGAGTCCATCATCACGGCCGCGAACAAAATTCGCCTGGGCGATGCCGAGGTGATCCTGGCTGGCGGGACCGAATCCATGAGCGGCTTTCCTATCTTATTTAGCAAGAAAGCCAAGGAATTCATTCAGAAACTCGGCAAAGCGAAAACTCTCAAAGACAAATTGCTTGGCGCCCTCAATTTTAGACCTTCGTTTCTGATGCCGGAGATACCCGCCATAGCCGATCCTTTATGTGGATTGACGATGGGACAAACCGCAGAAAATATCATCAGAGATTTTAGGGTAACACGCCAAGAGCAAGATGAATTTGCCCAACGAAGCCATCATCGGGCATTCAAGGCAAATAAAGAAGGAATTTTTGCAGCAGAGATCGTTCCCTTGCCGATACCCCCTAAAAACCAGGCGATGCAGATCATCGATGATGGTGTGCGTGAAGATGCTTCGCTGGAAAGCTTGCTAAAGTTAAGGCCAGCCTTTGAACCAGTGACAGGGTCTGTGACGGCAGGTAATTCCAGTCCGGTGACCGATGGGGCGGCGGCAGTACTTCTGATGAAAGAGTCCAAGGCCAAGGCGTTGGGATATAAGCCTCTGGGTTACATAGGAGAAGATGCCTGCGCGGCGCTAGATCCAGCCAGAATGGGGTTGGGTCCTTATTATGCGATTGCCAAGCTTCTGCAGAAGACCGGACGAAAACTCAGCGAGTTTGATCTGGTTGAAATCAATGAGGCCTTTGCCGGTCAAGTCCTTGCCGTTGTCAAAGCCCTTAACTGCAAAGACTATGCGCAAAAGATGCTCAACCGCAGCGAAGCTGTGGGTGAACTCAATCCGGAGATATTGAACGTAAATGGAGGCGCCATCGCCTTAGGACATCCTTTGGGGGCGTCGGGAACGCGCTTGGTCCTTACCCTCCTTAAAGAATTAAATAGACGCAATCTTAAATCGGGATTGGTTTCGCTGTGTATCGGTGGAGGACAAGGCGAAGCGGTCCTATTAGAGCGGGAGTAACCACTATGAGTCAAGCATTTCGACTTTCCATAAGCCCAGAAGGTATTGCGACGGTCATCTTCGATCTGCCCGGTGAAAAGATCAACAAGCTCACGCTGGCTGTCTTGGAAGAGCTGGACCAGCTTCTGAATGAATTATCAAAAAAAACAAATGTCAAAGCGTTGGTGTTTGCCAGCGGAAAAGAGGACAACTTCATCGTCGGAGCTGATTTGAAAATGTTCTCTAAACTTTTTGAGGATACTGCACTAGCGGCCAAAACCATCGAGTTTGGCCATGCGGTCTTTTTGAAACTTGAAAAGCTGCCTTTTCCCTCTATCGCCCAAATACATGGAGCTTGCCTTGGCGGGGGCATGGAGTTGGCTTTGGCATGCACCTACCGCATTGCGACCGACCATCCCAAGACAGTTCTGGGTTTGCCCGAGGTGTCACTAGGGATAATTCCCGGATGGGGTGGCACGCAGAGAGCTCCACGGACAATGGGCTTGATCGAAGGTTTGAACCTTGTGGTTTCGGCCAAACCGCTGAAAGCACCCAAGGCCTTTAAGCTGCATTTGGTAGATGCTCTTGCGGCATGGGAATTCAAAGAGGAGAAAACCAAAGCTTTTGTGGAGGTTGTTCTCACGCCAAAGGGCAAGAACGATGTGTTAGCTAACCGAGAGCCATCCAAACTCAAGCATTTGTGCCTAGAAGCCAATCCTGTAGGTAGAGCTCTGGTGTTCCATAAAGCCAAAAAGCAAATTATGGCAAAGACCAAAGGGTTTTATCCTGCGCCTCTTCTGGCTTTGCAGGTCATCCAAGACTCATACGGCCTTCCCTTGGAAGAGGGACTGAAGATAGAAGCCAAAGGTATATTGGACAACATGAAAAATGCCTCCGATATATCTCAAAATCTCATCTCCCTGTTTTTCACTTCCGAGGCCCTTAAAAAAGATGCCGGAGCGGCAGCCGATGTCGCGCCTCGAAAAATAGCCTCAACCGCTGTGCTTGGAGCTGGGGTGATGGGAGCTGGAATTACCTGGCTGATCAGCCAGGGGGAGTATCCCGTGCGATTGAAAGATGTCGACTATAAGGCTTTGGCTAAAGGGCTTGGATCTATCTCAGATACCTATTTCAAAGCCGTCAAAGATAAACGCCTCAAAAAGTACGAAGCGGATTTGAAATTCCAACACATCACTACCACTGTGGACTACAGTGGATTTAAAAATGTGGATCTTGTGATAGAAGCCGCTACCGAAAACCTTGAGCTGAAAAACAAAATTTTCCAAGAAGTCGAGGCTAATGTTTCGACAGACACGTTGATTGTGACTAATACCTCTTCCTTATCCATTGCGGAAATGTCCAAATCCTTTAGACATCCAGAAAGATTTCTGGGTATGCATTTCTTCAATCCTGTTCCGCGCATGCCTTTGGTGGAAATCGTGGCCGGCCCGCAGACATCGCCTCAAGCTGTAGCTACGGCGGTAGAATTCTGCAAAAAACTCAATAAAACGCCTATCGTGGTGGGGGATTGCCGGGGGTTCTTGGTCAATCGCATCTTTGCCATGGGAGCAAACGAGCTAATGCATCTCTTCGAAGAGGGGGTCGATAAAGACGAATTGGACAAGCTGATGTTGGACTTCGGTTATCCGATGGGCCCCTTTACCTTGGCAGATGAGGTGGGTATCGATGTCATGGCTAAAGTCAATAAGATCTTCGAAGCCGCTTATGGCGACAGAATGAAAGGCTGCAAAATCATGCAGGATATGTATGACAAAAAATGGTGGGGAAAAAAGTGCGGCAAAGGCTTTTACATCTATGAAGGAAAGAACGTCAGCTTCAATCCCGAAGTGCTAAGCTTGCTGCCTGCGCCTGTGAAAGACATCCAGTCGGCTTCCAGCATCGAATGGAGCGATCGGGTGATGCTTTCAATGATCAACGAAGCAGCGCGATGCCTTCAGGAAAAAATCATCACGAGGCCTGACTACCTGGATATGGCTCTGATCATGGGCACCGGCTTTCCTCCTTTCAGAGGTGGTTTGCTGCGATACGCCGACAAATTGGGGATCGGCTACGTAGTCGATCATCTGCACCGCTTCGAACAGAAGTTCGGCTCGAGATTTTCTCCTTGCGAACTTCTGAAGGAGATGCATACTAACAAAACAAAGTTTTATACCTAAAAAGAACCTATAACACACAATACGAAGTAAGGACTCATTATATGCGCCATAGACTATTATCCGTTCTAGCCTGCCTCGGGCTGACATCTGCGCCGCTATTTAGTTATGAATGCGAACAGTTTTTTTTAAACGCGCCGGAAGAATGCGGCTATGATGTTTGTGAAGAGCCG
>CAYMKI010000025.1:0-8110 GCA_964390695.1 uncultured bacterium | reverse complement strand
AGCCGGTTTGCGTGGCAGATGAATGCGAGGATTCTTGGGCAAGAATCGTTGTGGGCGGAGCCTACGGAAAATACATCGGATTAAAAGATGGTTATCTGGAGGCCGGATTAATCGGCGGTGTTCCCCTAAATGGCTATGCGCAGCTATTAGGAGATGCGCGAGCGTTTTTTATGTCGGGCCACCATTGGTCCGGCAGTCTTGGATTGGGCTATCGCTATGCCTGCGAAAATGTTTGCCCGGGCCACTATGAACTTTTAGGTGTGAATGTCTATTATGATGGCTTAGAGCAAAAATTTACGCAAGATACCTGCGGCGTCCCCTTTGAAATCGACCATTCCAGCCATCGCCAGCGTGATTTTCATCGCCTAGGTTTAGGTGTGGAATATCTCTCTTCATGCTTGGATGTATACGCTAATGCCTATCTACCTGTGGGCAAACATGCCTACAAGGGTAAATGGAGGAGCTTTTCCTATCCAGGAGATTATGAAGGCTGCTGCCGCAGCCGTGTCTTCTTGCCCTGGGGTGTCGATGGAGAAGTCGGCACGAATTACCGCGCCTGCAATGATTATTTAAATGCGTATTTCGGACTGGGCGGCTACTACTATAAACATAAATACGACACGGGCATCACGGGCTTCCAAGCAAGGTTTGAGCTGAGCTGGTGGGATATTCTATCGCTTCAATTCCTGTATAGCTACGACCATCACTTTGCCTCCAAATATCAAGGCAGAATAGAACTTAGCATCCCCTTTGAAAAGCTTTTAAGTTTGTTCTGCTGGGAGGACCTGGCTTGCTGCTACGAATTCGATCCCTGGCAGCAGAAAATCCGACGCAACTATGTGCCATTTCTCGATGATAGCTGCTGCTGGAGATGGAATTGGTAAGCGATCATGCATATAACGTCAACAGATACATGGCTTATAAATCAGGGAGATATAAATGTCTAAATGGAGCACACGCATCACGGGTTCTGTATTTTCGGCTTTGCTGTTTCAGGCGGCCCTATCTGCCGCGGACACTGAGAATTCGTTGAAGTCTTTAGGAACAAAAATCAACGCAACGTGCGAGAGGCCCCAGCAAGGGGCCACAGGTCCTGTAGGGCCACAGGGTCCACAAGGCCCCAGGGGAGAGCCCGGCCCTACCGGTCCCACCGGTCCTACTGGCCCTTCAGGCAATCTGCCTGGCCCCATGGGGCCCTTGGGCCCTACCGGTCCCACAGGAGCAACCGGCCCTACAGGTCCACGGGGCAATACCGGGCCCAGCGGAAACAGCACGATAATTCCCTATGCCTCGGGAGGGACTATAGATCTGCATACGGGAAATACTACAAATGTTAGGCCTAGGATTGCATTCGTCAGCTGGGGTAATTATGCGGATAATTTGCCTGCAACACCTTCTACTACGATAGATATATTCTCCGACTTTTTTGCGGTAAATAAGTATCACCCCTTTTCAATGCCCCGAAACGGTGTCATCAGGTCATTGGCTGTCTATTTTAGTCCTGTGGCTACACCCGTTGGACCTACAGGTGCCACGGTTACCATTTCCGCTCAACTTTACACTAACTCTGGGGTTGATGATTTTTTTTCTCCTTCAGGCATTGAAGTAGACTTTGGACCTTTACTACTGTCCTCTATCCAACCGGGAAATGTGTATAGCGCCGTAGTGAATACCAGTCAGTTCATATCTGCCGGATCGCGCATATTACTGGTCTTTTCTGTCACACCGTCATTATCTCAAGATGTAGTTATATCCGGGTATGCCAGTGGAGAGATTACGATAAACTAATAAACATACAAGATTGGGAGTCTCGATGCACCTAAAATATCACCTTGTTAACCTGTCAAAAAATACAGTGTATTTTGTTTTATACATGCCTTTAGTTGCTGCTACGTGCCTACCATTTTTTACTATGGCTGAAGATGTGCAAGATAAAGTGCAGTTGAGGCAAGACTTTAGAGCTTCTTGTGATTCTCCCGACCGAGGGCCCCAGGGGATTAGAGGATCGCAAGGGCCGCAAGGGCTTACAGGACCGCAAGGGTATAGAGGTTATACCGGTCCGGTAGGGGAGCCGGGTCCTTCCAATGGGATCTTGGGACCTGTGGGTGGTAGCGGACCTATGGGCCCAGTAGGGCCGACCGGACCTACAGGCTCTACAGGTTCTGTGGGAGATATTGGTCCAGGAGCTATCATTCCCTATGCTTCAGGTGTATCTGTGGGTGCAACAGCTAACGCATCTCCCCCGGGAAATTCTTTATACGGAGCTATTATAGGCTTTGGCACCGCAATCGAAGGGGTTGATGTGAGCACAGGTGTCATAGATTTAACGGGCAGCCCTTATTCGAACTATGCATTTTCAGTGCCTAGAAGCGGCACAATCACAGATATGGCAGTTACTTTAACTACGGCGAGTCCGTATACCATTAACCCGCAATTTGGACTTAATGCACTGGCAATTACTATAACAGCAGAATTGTATATTGCCTCCAATTTAGTTAACCCAAATCAGTTTAACCCCACTGGAATTGCAGTGACAATAAGTTCACCACCTACAAGTCCGCCCGTAAGTATTCCCTTAGGAACTGTCTTTACAGGATCGTCGTCATCGTTTTATTCTGTGGATGTAACGGATCGCTTATTGATGGTTTACACCTATAGTGTTTTGGCTGATTTTCAACCAGGCTTCGGCCCTCTTGGTAGTACAGAATTTTTTGTCTACTTTAGCGGAGGCGTTACCATCGAATAGGTTTGCCACATAAAATGCTCACAAAAGTTTGGATTTAATTTTTAAATAAAGGTAGCAAATAATGCAATCGTTATACACCACACTGAAACAGCTAGCTATAGGTTCATGTTTGAACATTTCATTAGGCTTGCCAGCTTTAGCCTTTAGTGATTCGACAAAAGACTTCAGGTCTCTAGGTATAAATGTTAGAGCTTCTTGCGACACCCCGGATGCAGGACCTACCGGACTTCCCGGACCGCAAGGTCCAGAAGGTCTCAAAGGACCTACAGGGAGAACCGGGCCTATAGGACCGACTGGGCCTTCAGGTCGAGGTCCTACAGGTCCCACGGGGCCAACAGGAGCTACGGGATTAGTTGGGCCGCAAGGGCCGATGGGTTCGGGCGGCGCCACTGGGGATATAGGCAGCGGCTCTATCATACCGTATGCTACCGGCCCGACGGGAGAAATGGCTTCACTAGCCGATGGGACGCCTTCAACAGCAATGTTGGTGGGTTTTGGAAATAACATCAGCGGCATATCTTTGACGGCAACGCCCGGTCAAATCGACATTTCTGGTGGTTTTGGTGTTTATGAAAATTTTGCCTATATCATTTCTACCGATAGGGTTTTAACGTCGATGTCGGCTTTTTTTACGCCCACCGGTGCTACCGGAGGCTTTATATTCAATGTGGGTTCTCCTACGATTACAGTCACTGCCCAGCTTTATCAGTCCACACCGCCGAATAATATCTTTACTCCGATCTCTTCTGCGGTGGTGAATATGAATTGGTCTTATTTTGACTTTTTTTCAGGCTTGTCCAAATATGCTACCGTAGGGCCGCTGAATATTTCCATTACCCCTCAGGATCGTTTGCTGATGGTGTTTTCATTGTCTTTAGGCGGGGCAACTGGACCTTTGGATGCTATCATAGATGGTTTCGGAAGTGCAGGCATCAATATAGAATAGTGTGAGTAACTCACCTTACGCAATTAAGGGATAGATGAGCAAATGAGAGGTTTTGATTGCGGAAAAAGACAAAAAGCGCAGTCATATTGAGAAAAATATGGCGAGCATTTTTGACTTTTTTCTGAAATCAAAAAATCCATTTGATCGCTATCCCTTTTGCGTAAGGTGAGCGAGTCACTCACGGCACAAATAGCTTTAGCAGATAGTAAAAAGCGGCAGCGACTAATCCCGATAAGGGAATGGTGATGAACCATGAGATCAGGATTTTGTAGGCGATGCCCCATTTGACGCGGGAATAGCCGTTGATTGCGGAGCCGGCGCCTATGATCGCACCGGTGATGGTGTGCGTGGTCGATACCGGTACGCCGCCGATAGTCGACAAAAATAAGGTGAAAGCCCCGGCGGACTCGGCGCAAAAGCCGCTGATGGGTTTTAACTTGGTGATTTTCATTCCCATGGTGCGAATAATTCTCCACCCCCCAAAAGCCGTACCCAGACCGATGGCGGTATGGCAGGCTATGATGATCCAGGAGGTCTTAATATTCATCAAGGAGAGTTTTGCGTCTTTGTCTAATTGTCCCGCAGCGACGAGCAAGGCAAAAATAATGCCCATGGTTTTTTGGGCGTCATTGCCGCCATGGCCGATCGAATAGAGGGCTGCAGTCAACAGCTGGCCTCGTCGGAAGAACGCATCGACTCGCGTGCGATTTAGATTTCGGCAGATCCATAAGGACATGAACATCAGCAAATACGCCAGGTAGGCGCCTAAGCATGGGGCTATAATAATGAACTTGACTGTGATGATAATGATGTCCCAATGTAGGGCATCCCAGCCTCCATGGGCGATGCCGGCGCCGGCAACACCGCCTATCAACGCATGTGAAGAGCTAGTAGGAAGTCCCAGCACCCAAGTCAGCAGATCCCAAGCTATGGCTCCGATGAGTCCGGCGAAAAGCACATTCAAATAGACCAAACTGCCGGGCTCCAAAATAACGATATGGGAAATCGTCTCTGCGACTTTAGGGGTGAATATCAGCATGGCAGCAAAATTGCTCAAGGCGGCCAATACGACAGCAGTGGTGGGTTTTAAGACATTGGTGGAGACAATCGTGGCAACGGAGTTAGCGGCATCATGGAATCCATTGATAAAATCAAATATCAAGGCGATGCCGATCAGCAGTAGGAGATAGTGGAATACCTCGGCGTCCATCACGAATACTCGAGTACAATCCCTTCGATGAGATTGGCCACATCATCGCAGAGATCTATGGATTTATCTAGGTGTTCATAAATTTCTTTCCACTTGATGATCATGCGTGCATCGAGTTCTTCCTCAAAGAGTTGTCCCAGTGCATTGCGGGTGAGCTGGTCGGCTTCGCTTTTCCCGCGGCTGATGTGTTCGAAGTGCTTCATCATGGATTGGATATTTTTTAGGTCTCTGAGATTTTTGACCAGATAACAGATCTCCAGCGTACAGGCGGCCAGAATATTCGCGGCTCCTTTGGCCGAGGAGGTTAGCTGTTCTATTTTATAGATGATCAGACAGTCGGCGGCGGCTTCTACCTCGTCGATGATATCGTCTAAAAGCGTGGTAAGCCTATGGATGTCGTCGCGGTCAAAAGGTGTAATAAAAGTTTTATGCAGGGCTTCCAAGGTGGCATGGGTGATTTTATCGGCTTCTGTTTCCAGGTGTTTGATTTCCTGGATTTTGTCGATCATATTACTCTCATTCGATGCGATGTCTAAAAAAATAAGAGCGGCTTCATTCAAGAGCTTGGCTTGAGTTTCAAAGTTATCGAAAAAACAAGCTTCTTGAGGCCATAAATTTTTGAACACAACAGATCTCCTTGCCGAAATTAGGTCCTATCACTTGTACTATAGTTACGAAAACATTAAAGAAAAGAAGAATTTTGTGACAATTTATACCCAAACACCTGAATATATGCATATATGGAGTGCCCACTATCATCTGTAGTGTGTTAGGCTTTTTTTGTGAGGAGAGCTTTTAAAGCTTCCTGCTTCATCCTCAAATGAATGCTGTAGAGCCCATTGGCTCGATTGGGAGTGAGGCTGGCCGTGATGCCTAGCTGCTCAAGATAAGCTGGAGCCTGGGTCAGAATTGTCTCTGCAGTTTCCCCGCTGTACACTTGTATCAAAATAGCTGCTAGACCGGCAGAGATCAAGGCGTCTGAATCGGCTTCAAAATAAAGTAGTGAGTTTTCCTGATAGGTGCGTAAATATAAGAGGCTTTGACATCCCGCGACTCTATTTTCGGGATTTTTGTAAACCGCATCCAGCTTGGGCAGGTGCTTGCCTAAATCAATGATTTGCTGATAGCGTTCCTCTTGGCTGGCGCAGCTTTGGAAAAGATCCACTATGTATTGTTGTTTTTTTAGGCAAGAATTTTCCATAAAACCCTAAATCAAGCGTTTTGCAATTATACCCAATGGACTTGAAAATTTGGCTTTGGCTCGGTCGAAATTCCAAATTTTCTGGTCGTTTGGGTATACATCAAAGCACAACTTTGCGACATCTTTGAATTTTAGTTATCTGCGTCATCGTCGAAAATATTGCAAAGTCGAGCTAAATATAAAAACATTATAGCTAAAGTTATATTTTCTTGTCGAATACTCTGATCCGGACACGCATCAAGTTAGTTAGTGAAGAACAGGCTGTACTTGATTAGAGTATGATTTTTGTTTTGATTTATTAATGCAATTTAAATTATAATTATTATTACTATTTGTAGGAGGTTGTTTTGATAAAAAGTAATTTTGTTGAAAGTCAAATAAAAAGTGTTGATATTAATGAATTTATCAGGAATTTTAGTTTAACGAATGGGTTAAAGCTTAAATCAATAAATAACACGAACGACTTAACAGAATTAAAAGTGATTATGTTAGCAGATACACATTTTAACACGAATATACGCGAAGTTAATAGCTCATTATTGAAAGCCCTGTACCAAAACGGATTGCTTTTAGTGGAGGGAGTTGATCATAGCACATCAAATCTCTCTGTTGATCAAAAAGCCATGATTTCAAGAATAATTGATCTTGAATTTGTTGAATCGAAAAATATTCCTATTCAAGGTTGGGATATTCCTAGATCAGAAAGAGGTGCAATGTACCAAGTGTATTTGCATTTTCTATCTCTAATAGCAGATAAACTGTTAAAAAGCTTAGAATTAGGGAGATTTGACGAAGAACAATTTCGGCATGAAATAATTCAAATTAGAAATAAAGTGGCAGGGGAATTGGACGCAAGCATCATGACCGATTACCAAAAGATGTTAACTGACTGGGAAATAAGTATAAAGCAGCACGATCCATTTGACCCGCAAAAAATAACTAACGAAACAGGGATGGCCTATTTTGTATATTTGCATTTGAGATTTGTAAGTATAGCACTCAATAATGCATACTTTGCAAATGAAATGAAATTGGTAAGATTACGAGATACGACATTAGTTGAAAAAATTCAAAAAACGGTAGCTGATTCCAAGTTTCAGCAGGTTTTTATTCTTGCAGGCAGAAATCACTTGCTTACAAAAACAATCCCACCTCAATTAAACCCACAATTAAAAGAACTGATGGATAAAGAAAATTTGAGATATAGCGTGTTTTATGTGGATAAGGAAATTCAAGAAACTACCGAGATATATCCAGGAACAGCAGCATTAGGTCAAATCACAAATATAGATATTCTGAATAAGCTTGATAACAGTCTGCAAGCTTTGGATAGGTATTTTGATGCATTCAAAATTCAACCTGCACCCCAAAATAAAGTTTGAAACCGAACATGAATCTGACGGCAACTTGCTCCTTAAAACACAACTTGCGCCCCTAAATCACGCTTGAACAAGACTTGTCTGAAAAACATGACAAATATTTTAGTGAGCTAGGATTTAGGAGACAATTTGGATTTTAAAACCTCTACTTTGTCAAAAATCGAGTCAGAAGTCCATTGAATTAAATTCCCCATTTTGCGATGAAAAAATATAAAGATGGGGGAGGATCAAAGATGGGTAATATTTGCGAAATGCTGGGGGCGAGTTTTTTTCTCGTTCTGTCTATGATGAGCATTCTATGGATAATATATTTTTTCAAACGCAACGCCGGTATCGTGGATATAGGATGGAGCCTAGCTTTCATGTTGGCCATGGCAGCGTACTTATTAATAGGCGAAGCAGCCTTATCGAAGAAAATCTTGCTGACGGCCATGGTATGGTGCTGGAGCGCGCGCCTGGGGTGGCATTTATTCCAGAGATATCTAACCACTGAAGAAGATTTTCGATATCGGGAAATCCGCGAACAGTGGGGAGAGGAAAACTCAAATTTTAAAATGTTCATCATGTTCATATTCCAAGGGGTTTTAGCTGTATTTTTAAGTCTGCCGTTCCTGATAGTAGCCCATAC
>CAYMKI010000024.1:7209-29907 GCA_964390695.1 uncultured bacterium | reverse complement strand
TTTCTTATGAGGAAAAAGAAAATGTGTTGACAAAAAGCGCAATTAGAGAACTTGCAAGTCAAATGCACTAGGATATGCCCAGTCTATCCATAATACTCTTAGCTTCCTGGGCATCGATAACAACAAACTGACCCATGTGAGGTTCGTAGCAGTATACTTCCGCTCTAGCAATATCAAACCACCAACCGTGGATGCGCAGCTGTTTCTTTTTGATCCTTTCCATCACAAATGGATGGCTGGCAATGTGATCCATTTGCTGGAGCACATTCACTTGAGATACTTGGTTATGTAGGGTTAGTGCAGGATTCAGCTTCAAACCCTCTTGCACCCTTCTTAAAGAATTCTCCCCATGTTTCAACCAGGATGCAATGTGTCGCTGGTTCAAGGACTCCAACCCTCGGGTTATCGCTATCATAGCTCCACATTCGGAGTGGCCGCATACGATAATATTGGAAATATTGAGGGTATAAATGGAAAATTCAAGCGCGGCCAGAGTGGAAAGATCCTCAGAAATAGCCGGCGGGATCAAATTCCCAATATTGCGTATCACAAATAAATCGCCGGGATTTGTGGAGGCAAATAAGTTTGGCACGACACGACTGTCTGAACAAGCTACAAATAAAGCATCCGGCTTTTGCCCTAATGCCAACTCAGCAAATAACTGGCGATAACTATCAGTAAGATTTTCTCGAAAATCCACTATGCCTTGAATCAGTTTTTTCATTCTAGATCACCTCATGCAGCATATTTACCTTAAACCTACTTTACAATAGCTGTACACATGCCTCAGCTATAGCCAACTCCTCATTTGTTCCTATGACTAAAACCTTCACTGGAGAAGCGGTAGATGAAATCTCATAATCCTTCATTTTTTTGGCATTCTTTACTGCATCTAAGTCCACTCCTGCAAAATGCAGATAAGAACACACCTTTTCACGCAATAGAGGAACATTTTCCCCAATCCCTCCGGTGAAATTCAGCACATCCACCCCCCCTAAAACTGCTATCATGCTGCCTATATTCCTGACTAAACTGTGGATGAGCATATCAAATGCTAAGCATGCCCGAGGATTTCCTTCGTCTCTTTCCTGTATAAGATTACGCATATCGGAAATGCCGCATATGCCCTTCAGCCCGGATTCATAATTCAAACAGCGGTCCAACTCTTGGACAGAGAGTCCATTATCTCTAAGCAGATACAAGAGCAGGCCCGGGTCGATAGAACCGCATCGCGTTCCCATGATCACACCCTCCATAGGTGTAAAACCCATCGTCGTATCTATGCTGTGCCCATGTTGAATAGCCGCCAGCGAAGAGCCATTGCCAAGATGACAAGAAACTATTTTCAGGTTTTTCATCTCTGCATGGAGCAACTGCGCTGCGCGCTTGGAACAATATTCATGACTGATACCATGGAAGCCGAAGCGGCGAAGACCCTTAGATTGATACTCGTAAGGAATGGCATAGGTAAAAGCATAATCTGGTTGGTGACTGTGAAAGGCCGTATCAAACACTCCTACATGCGGTACTTTGGGAAGCAGGGATTGTAAAATTTCGATTCCCTTGAAATTGACAGGATTATGTAGAGGAGCAAGAGCAGATAGCTCCTGTATGTTCTTTTTAACAGCTTCAGTGATGATGACTGGAAGCTGGAATCTATCGCCTCCATGGACTATACGATGGCCTACACAGGCAATCTCTTGCAGGTCCTTGAGAACCTGAGCCTCGCCTTCCCACGAAGTTTCTATAAGTTTTTTAACGCCGGTTTCTAGATCTGTGGATGGAAGTTTTTTTTTGATACCCCCCCCCGTAAAAGACTGCGCTTCGATCTCTATTTCATCAGAACTATATCCATAATTCAATAGTCCCTTCCAGATGAGATCGGCCTGTGTGGGGTGTTCAAAATTATAAATCGAGCACTTGTAAGTACTCGATCCCGCATTCAGCACACAAACTTTCATAGATGCTTGGCTTGTTGGCCTTTATGCTCGCTTTTTTCAGACTGTTCTTCGAAATTTTCGAGTTCCTCTTCCTGCTCCCAACCACTTGAATCGGAAGGAATGGCCAGCACGTCAGTATTGTCTATGATATCATAATAAAGAGGCTTGGGGAGATTATTTAATTTCTCCTGAGACTTACCTGTCGCCCCTTGTGCAGGCACAGCTGCCACGACTGTCGAAATACCACAGCAAACAATAAACATGTAACAGGTTTTAATTAACAAATTCACTTTACGACTCCTAAGGTTAATGGTTTCCACCTGGTATATCAAAATTTTAACAAATAAGTCAAATCCTTATTTTATTTTGCCTTTATAACCATGTTTTAAATTTTTTTATATACCACATCTTTACTATTTGGACAAGAACGCAATAAGACAACAATGTGGCAAACAGCCAATATAAATACTCGCGAGGCAGAGGGACCATACCCAGACTTTGGCCCGCATGTGAATAGGGAAGATACACTCCCACACACATAATAAAAGCCGTTGTCAACAAAAGAGGCAAGGAAGCGATGCTTTGTATAAAGGGGATCTTTTGCGTGCGAATCATATGTACAATCAATGTCTGCGACAAAAGCCCCTCCACAAACCAGCCTGTCTGAAATAAAGCTTGGGTTTCCGGAGTTTTAGCCCCAAAGACAAACCACAAAATGGCAAAAGTCGTGTAATCGAAGATCGAACTGATGGGCCCGATAAACACCATAAACCTAGCAATCCCTCGAGGATTCCACTTGCGCGGCTTTTGCAAATAATCTTTATCTACAGAATCTAAAGGAATAGAAATCTGCGAGATATCATACAACAAATTTTGCACTAACAACTGCAAGGGCATCATCGGTAAAAATGGCAAAAATGCACTCGCCCCCAAAACGCTAAAGACATTGCCAAAGTTGGAACTGACAGCCATCTTGATATATTTGATTATATTACCAAATGTATGTCGTCCCTCAACAACCGCGTCCTTCAAGAACATCAAACTCTTTTCCAGCATGATGATGTCCGCTGATTCCTTAGCAATATCCACTGCTGTATCCACAGAAATGCCCACATCTGCTTCTCGCAAAGCCGGGGCATCATTAATGCCATCCCCCAAAAAACCCACAGTATGTCCCTTCGCCTTTAAGCTAGCGATGATGCGCGATTTCTGCAACGGCGAGAGTTTCACAAAAATAGACGTTTCCTCAACCATCCCCTCCAATTCGCGATCGCTCATAGCATCGATGGCATGTCCGTTCAGCGCTTTTTCCACAGGCAACCCTACCCACTTGCATATCCTTCTGGTCACTAGTTCATTATCGCCTGTCAAGACTTTGACCTGTATATTGAGATCTTGCAATGCCGATATTGCCGCTTCAGTAGTTAATTTTGGGGGATCCAAAAACGCCAGAAAGCCCATCAGAACAAGGGAGTGTTCATCTACTGCTTTGTACTCTTTATGGGCCTCTGCAGGCATTTCTTTATAAGCTACAGCCAACACCCGCAAGCCGTCGTCATTTAATTCATCTCTCAGTTGAAACGATTGCTGCTTCACCGTTTCGCTCAAGGGGACATTCTGCCCATTCACTCTGGCATGCGTACACACTGCCGACATCTCTTCTACAGCGCCCTTGCATATCAGCAAATGGTTACCGGAGTGTGTTTCTACAACAACAGACATGCGCCTTCTGAGAAAATCGAAAGGGATCTCATCGATTTTGCGAAAAGACACGTTGAGGTTTAGCTTTTGCAGCGTTTCTGTATGCTCCAACACAGCCACATCCAGGAGGTTTTTTAATCCAGTTTGATAGTAACTGTTCAAGTAGGCATACTCTAGCACCTCCTGATCTTCATCTCCCTCTAAACTCAAATGCTTCTCTAGAATAATGCGGTCTTGAGTTAAAGTGCCTGTTTTATCGGTACACAAAATGTTCATGGCACCAAAATTCTGAATAGAATTGAGTTGTTTGACGATCACCTTGCTTTTTGCCATCTTGTAGGCACCCTTTGCCAAATTGGTGGTCACAATCATGGGAAGCATTTCCGGTATCAACCCCACCGCCACCGAAAGTGCAAAGAATAAAGCTTCAAACCAACTGCCTTTGGTATAGCCGTTGATCAAGAACACAACCGGTACCATAGCAAACATGAACTTGATCAACAGCCATGACACCTTGTTGATGCCCACATCAAAGCTCGTCAAAGGGCGATAGTCTGTCAAATTTTTCGTTATAGAGCCGAAAAATGTTTTATTTCCTGTTCCGATAATAACCGCTGTGGCCGTGCCATTCAAAACGTTAGTCCCCATAAAACATATATTCGGCATATCCAGCAAATTCGCTGCCTCAGGCGTTTGATTCATCGGCAACTCGAATTTCTCCACGGGCATGGCTTCACCAGTTAAACTCGATTGCGATACATACAGTTCTTTCGTGGTAATTAAGCGCACATCCGCAGGTAACATATCCCCAGCAGAAAGAAATATCACGTCACCGCAGACGAGATCTTCCATGGGCAATTCCAATTTTACCGGAGGAGAGATGTGATCTGCCCGCCGAAAGACCGTGGCTTTGGTGCTGACCATAGCCTTCAACTTCTCGGCAGCCCGGTTGGACCTAAATTCCTGTATATATCGAATACCCACGCTCAGCGAAACCATCACGGCGATGATGATGGTGCCGTCTTTATCTCCTAAAAAATAGTAGATAAATCCAAGAATGGTCACTAAAATATTAAACGGATTCACATAGCTGTGAAACAATAAATTATACCAAGAAGGAGGCTGCTCATAGGCGATTTCATTGGGCCCCTGGGTCTCTAGTCTTTCATCAGCGTCTAAATTCGTCAGCCCATGCTCATCGGTTTCGAATTCCAGAAAGACCTCAGGCAAAATCATCTGAGAGTACGCTCTCAGATTTTCAGCCACAGTATTGTGCAAATGTCCGGTATCGGACGGGGCGACTTTGGCGTATAAGAAATCTATCCAAGCAAACATCATACCTTAATATTATCGTTCAATCATATCTATAATAAAACAAACAATAATCAGCTATGCAGATTTTGCGATTTGACACTAAAATCCATCTTTGAGAAGCTAAAAAGAAACATTCATGAGAGAAGCAATGTACTTCAAGGATCGCAAAGATGCCGGCCATCAATTGGCGGCCAAACTGGTGCCATATAAAAATCAACCTCATTGCCTGATTTTAGGGCTTCCACGCGGAGGCGTGGTGACAGCTGCCGAAACAGCCGCACAACTGCATCTACCTTTAGATATCATATGCGCAAGAAAAGTAGGTGCCCCCCACAACCCCGAACTGGCCATCGGTGCCGTAACCGAAACAGGGGAAGGCTACTTCAATCAAGAGCTGATCGATTATCTAAGAGTCTCTTCAGAATTCTTAAAAACTGCTATAGATGTCGAAAAAAAGGAAGCAGAAAGACGCCTCAAAGTGTATCGACAAAATCGCCCTCCTCTAGATATAGAAAATAAAAACGTCATCCTCATCGACGATGGCATGGCTACCGGAGCTACCATGAAAGCGGCCATAAAGTCCGTAAAAGCCGCAGGCGCCGCTAAAATCGTCGTAGCGGTTCCGGTCAGCGCCCATGAAACCTATGAAGAAGTAAAACAAGAGGTGGATGAATGCATCTCCCTAGATATCCCCTCGCCTTTTTATGCCGTAGGGGAATTTTACCAAGATTTCTCTCAAACTACCGATGAGGAAGTGATCGAACTCCTCTCGCTCTCCAATCACAAAACCGGTGGCAAGTGAACGCGAATTTCCTCGGCTTTGAGGTGCGTCATGTCTCTGTCTACTTGCCCGGACACCATTTGACTAATCGATGGGGTCAGGTTTTGCCTCAGAACGCCTAAAAAAGTCGGGCTGGCGGTCAAATAGATGCGGGTTAAGTGCTCTTTCTCTTTGGCAGACTCCAGAAAGTGGCAAATCTGTTTGGCAAAAGCACTGACCTCTTGCTCCTTGGGAGAAGTGTGCGGTTCGATCGAACTACGTCGAGCCCCCACACTGGCATATGTCCTACCCGGCTTTGAAGAAACTAAATCCCTATCATGCAAACGACTTTCAGGATGTTTCAACTCACACAGCTCGGTCAATTTATCATTGTTTTCCGCCTTGTAAATTTTGGCATAGGAGCTGTTGGCAACGACGACCCAAATTTCTTTTTTCATACGTTTAGCCTTGGTTAGGGGTGACAAATTTCATCTTAAAAAGACCGCTATTTGCGCGCAATCAGAATCTTTCATAAGATTGAATAATCACGATTTTTCAAAAGTCTAAAAAATTGATTCGAATCTTTATTTTTTCTTAATACAATTCATATATAATATTTTATATAAAAATAACAACACACTAAAACAAGTGCTAATATATGATAAATCCCATTTTTAAGCTTGCTAATAAACTAATCCACTCGCCGAAAAAAAATAAGGATAGCACGTCTTCGCTCGATGCTAAAAATTCTCAAACCCTTAAATTTATATTGGATAAATTTTCCGAGTTGGCTAATTTACAATCTGATGAGTTTATCACATATAACCATGGCCGATTCCACAAACACAAAAACACCTTATGCAATCGCCTCCTTCATTTTTTTGATTCCTACCACAAACCACTTAACAAGCTTGACCGCTTGATTATACAATGCGCCGAAACTACCGAACTCCTGCGTCTCAGTTTTGATCCTAAACTGCCTAATCTAGCCATCCAGTTAACTGAAAAACAACAACTCCTCCAACAACTGCATTCCACTCTATCCACTTCCTTGCCGCTCAGTCTTAATAATCTAAAATCATCCAGCAACGCCCCTGATCTGATCCAGCGGATCCAGTTATTGCAAAATAAAATACATTTTCTAAGCGATCAGTTAGTCTCCATCAATAATTCCATCTCTAGCTTCAAGCAAGTTTCCCTCCACCAAACCTCATTGGAGTCTGTATTTCACAAATCCACTTCCGATTCTTTCATCGAAAGATATATCGCCAATTTACTCCAGAACAAAATCGACCCCGACCCGACTCCCCACTACTTCCCAATAAAGTCTGCTGTGAACACACTCAGCAATATCTTTGGCGATAAAGCTACGCAAAGCATCATCAGGTTATATGCATTAGACTCCAACTATTTCATTTCTTCACTAGACCTGAAAGCCCTTATCAAAGGCATCCTAGCGAATATGACGTTAGAGGACCTTCACATCGTCTGCAGAGCAGAGAATAAACATCTGTGGGTTTTGGCTAAAACTGCTCAGGGTGTTTTAGAAATTAACAGCTCGCCCAACGTAGAATTCCTGAAATATTTACGAGGTATTACCCTGCTTTCGAAGGAAGATCTGAACCAACTCAAGATGTATAAACCTCCTTATCTAAATCAGTTAAATAAAGACCTGTACTTCCTCAAGAATTGTTATAGAATAGACACCTACCAACACCAAGGTGCTAATGACAAAACAGATAGCTTGAAACATTTCGGCTACGCCGAATACTTGGCCAGAAATATTGCCTATGGAGTTTATCCCTTGGACGACAAGGCGGCTATCAGAGAGGGTACTTTAGTGCCTGTTCCATGTGAAAATGGACAAACCTGTTTGATGCAAGCGCATACTCTTCACAACCAAAAAGGACTGTACGCTGTTGTGCTAGTGCCTGCTGAAATAGACTCTAACATTTACTCTCAAACGGTTCCTGTACAGATTTTATTCCGCGGAAGCCGCAATACCGCCGCCTGGAACCGCAATCTCAATCCTCGGGAAAAAATGAAGTGGAATGAATCCTCAGGGCCAGGAGCTAGGAGCTTTGATAACAACAGCGATCATATCCTAGCCAACCTAGAGAAGATTTTAGAAAAATTACCCCGTTCATCGCCTCTAAAGTTGGAGATTTTTGGACATAGCCTAGGTGCCTGCGACGGAGAGAGGATGTGCGAAGCGCTGGCGGCAAAAATTCACACATCCAGAACTCAGCATCCGCAACCCAAAAATGCCCTCTATCATAAACTGAACATCCAAGAAATCAATCTGTTTGGTTTCAACTCGCCAGGTATCGAACCACAGCTGAACACATCCTTTAGGCAACATGCGTCACAACTTTCTGACATCAAATTTCAATTGAGATATTTCAAAGCGCACCACGACCCCGTGCAAACGGTTGGAAAACATCTATTAGGCTATCGGGAAGAGGGGGATTTATACCCTTCCAATATCCTGACCTCTGTCTTCCATTTTACCAAACCGCTAAATGGTAAAAACATTCTGGACAACTATCTTTTAAACCCCCATTCCCAATACAATCTCTCCGCTGTCAGCGATACCAAACGCAAAACCCCTAACGATGTATGGATTCGAAAAGTCAAAACAAATAACCCCCAAGATGCCGGTATAAAATTTTATGATCTCGACCCTACCAGTCCTCCTTCTTTGTCCAGTATAGATCATGAAATTGCCAACACCGCTTTGTTCATTATTAGTTGGGGGCACTCTCTACGGCATTTACTTCTCCAAGCTATCCACTACACAACCCATCGAATACGCCTATTTTTGCATCAATTGCGTCGCCTTTTAGCTATCTAGTTATTCGCTTGGAAGTAGACTCCGCAGCAATTCTTCATGCACAAGGCCATTCGAGGCTGCAATCGGCTGATTAGACAAGACAGGGTAGCGCGCACCCGCATAATCCGTGACTTTTCCGCCGGCTTCTTCGATCAAAAGCATACCCGCGGCCATGTCCCATGAATGCAACGACACCGACCAATATGCATCAAATTTGCCTGCAGCCACATACGCCAGATTCAAAGCCGAGGAACCGAGATTTCTGATAAGGGTTCCCTTCTTTAAAATATGCACAAACTGATCGATGCAGTGATGCGGATTTTCGATGATATTTCGAGGAAATCCTGTGGCGGCCATTCCTCCAGCAAAGTGCGGTGTCGGCGACACCTTGATCTGCACATCGTTTAAATAAGCCCCTTGATTTCGCTCTGCCACAAACAACTCGTGGGTAAAAGGCTGATAAATAACCCCGGAAACGACTTCATGTCCATTATAGGCAGCGATGCTGATGCAGAATAAGGGAATTTCATGTGTAAAGTTCGTCGTCCCATCCAAGGGATCGATAATCCACAGAATCGGAGCATTTTCCATGTCTGTAGATCCGGATTCTTCACATAGAAAGGAATGACCCGGATAGCGCGATCGGATGTGCTCCATAATGCACGCCTCGGAAGCGTGATCAAATTCGGTGACGTAATTTTGGACGCCGGGCTTATGGTACACTTGGTACTCTGAACCAAAACCCTTTAGCAAAATTTTTCCGGCCTTTAAAGCGGCTTCGGTAGCTATTTGAGTGATTTCTGAAAACATGATACTCCTCGAACACTAAGTATAAACGTACTCGATTTCTTCATTTTTTTTGGGGCCGATGGTTTTGAAGTTCAGTTGAATAAATAAAGGGTTATATTTCAACCATCCAAAATAGGAATCCTCGCCGCATAAATGCGGAGTCATAGATTCCAGGCGATTAGCCTCAGAGGGGATCAGATGGAAGAGAAATATAGGGTGATTTTCACCCAAGCGCAAGTGCTCTAAAGAGATCATTTTCTCCCATCTGTTCAAGGTCCATCGGAAGCTGCTGCTATAGTTATGTCCCTGCTCTCCTTCTCCACTCCAAAATCCATTTTCCACAAAGGTGATGGTACGCTCATCCTGTTTTATCTGTACAGTGCCTTTGCCTTTGCGATTCCATTCTTTAGAAAACTTTGAGCGCGATTTAGCTAGTAGTGTTACGCGGGACACGGTCAATAGCTGATGCCAAATTAAATCTATCAGTTCATGATCATTTTTACTATCAGTATATCTCTCAGGTTTCAAATAATAGTATTTTTTCTTTTCATGAGGAGGAAGCTGATGAAAAGCGCGTTTAAGCAACATTTCCAGCTCATGCAGCATGGGATAGCTGGGATTGAACTGATACATTTTGGCTTTGCCTTCGTAATAGCTTTGAACAATGCCCCCGGCTTCTAGACGAACCAGCGCTTTTTGGATCGGACTTAGGGCCGTATGCAGCGTACGGTGCAGCTGCAGGGCATAACACTTTTCGTTAACCAGCAAATACAGCAGAATCTTTTCCACGCTCGTACAGCCGAACAGGGATTTGAGCATAAATATATACCTATTTTAGAGGTTATTAGAATGCGTCCATTATCCTATATCTACTGATTGTTGTACAGTAACCACCTATTATATAGGTTATAATTCACTAACCTCATGCCTTTTATCCTAGAATTTCAAGAAAAATTAGCATAATCTCTATCTTTATTACTAATTTTGGATAAAAACCACTTAAATAGATCAAAATTTATGCAAACTCACATCCAAGACACTTGGAGTCTAGAAGAAATTCAAACTCTCTACGATTCTCCTTTATTAAATCTCATCTTTCAAGCCGGCAAGGTACACCGCCAGCATCATAACGCGTCCGAAGTGCAGGTATGCTCGCTTATTTCCATCAAAACCGGCGGCTGTCCAGAAGATTGCAAATACTGCTCGCAATCGTCAAAATATAAAACCTTTGTCAACGCCACCCCTTTGATGGCATCTGACGATGTGCTTACTATGGCGCAAACAGCTATCGCTCAAGGCGCTTCCCGCATATGCTTAGGCGCAGCCTGGAGAGAGGTCCGAGACAACAAACAATTCGACCGCGTAATCGAAATAGTCTCCATGTTAGCCAACCAGGGAGTCGAAGTCTGCTGCTGCCTAGGGATGATACAAGAGCACCAAGCAAAAAAATTAGCGCAAGCAGGCTTGCATGCTTATAATCACAATCTCGACACATCCAGGGAGTTTTATAACTCAATAGTGACCACACGCTCTTACGATGATCGCTTGAAAACTTTAGAAGCGGTAGAACAGGCCGGAATCAACGTCTGCTGCGGCGGTATCATCGGCTTAGGTGAAGATAAAAAAGATAGGATAGCGCTCATCCATACCCTCGCCAACCGGCGCAATCATCCGGAATCCGTCCCTATCAATCTACTCACACCCATGCCAGGCACTCCTCTGGAAAAGCAACCCAAACTTTCTCTTTGGGAGACCCTGAGAATGATCGCTACCACGCGCATTGTCATGCCCAAGGCCATGGTCAGACTATCCGCCGGGCGCATCGACATGACCTGGGAACAGCAAGCTCTGTGTTTTCTAGCCGGAGCCAACTCCATATTCTTAGGCTCTAAACTCTTGACAGCTCCCAATCCTTCAACTGAAAGCGACCATGCCATGCTCGAACTGTTCGGGTTGACTCCTAAAGCCCCCAAGACAAGTTCTGAGAGACAGGTGGGTTCATGATCATAGAAGAAAGCATGCAATCTGCTTTGAACAAACGCACTCGCCTGGGTCATATACGCCGCTTAAGCCAACCGATAGATGCTATAGATTTTTGCTCCAATGACTACCTCGGGTTTTCCCGTTCAAGCTGTATGCATGAAGATTTTCTGAGAGAATGGGATAGCATGTATGCAGAATATCATCGTCTGGGATCAACAGGTTCACGCTTGCTCTGTGGAAATACCTCCTACGCCGAAGACCTAGAAAAAACCATCGCGCAATTTCATCAAGCCGAATCGGCCTTGATCTTCAATTCTGGCTACGACGCCAATTCGGGCTTACTTCAAACGATACTCACAGCAGAAAGCCGCGTGATTTACGATTTGCATGTGCATGCTTCCATGCATGAGGGCATAAAAAAAAGCCGCGCCACCCCCCTGCCTTTTCATCACCAAGACTTGGAACATCTTGAAAAGAGACTTCAACATGCCTCAAAACCCGCCTTTGTGTGTGTGGAAGCCATCTATTCTTTGGACGGCCAAACAGCGCCCCTCAGGGAAATTTGCCAACTATGTGAAAAATATTCTGCCCTTCTCATTGTGGATGAAGCTCATTCTACAGGCATCCTCGGGGAACATGGAGAGGGGCTTACTTGCCATCTAGGCCTGCAAGATCGGGTGTTTGCCAGAGTCCACACCTTCGGCAAGGCCTTGGGAACACAAGGAGCCGCCGTCTTAGGCAGCTCCCTGCTGCGCGAATATCTGATCAATTTCTGCCCGACTTTCATTTACACGACTTCCTTGCCCCTATTTTCCCTGGCGGCTATCCGCTGCGCCTATAGACTTCTGCCTATAGCTAAAACAGAGAGAGCTCGCCTTCAAGAACTCTACCATCACTTTATCCTGAAATCAAACCTTTCCACGCCTGCTCATCACTTTTCGCCCATCATCCCTATCTCCATCAAGGGCGGTAATTTTGCTGCCAAAGCCTTCAGTCAGAAACTTCGCCTAATGGGCTTTGACCTCAGGCCTATATTGAGCCCTACAGTCAGAAGAGGCAACGAATGCTTGCGCATGTGTCTGCACGCCTATAACAACACGCAAGAAGTAGAGGCATTGTGTGCCGCTATAAATCTTCTTATGGAGCAGGACGCATGATCGTTGTTGTAGGCATAGGCACTGACGTCGGCAAAACCGTCGTCTCAGCCATACTGGTAGAGATGTTTAAAGGCGAGTATTGGAAGCCGGTGCAATGCGGGAATTTGCACTATTCAGACAGCGCCGCCATCAAGCACCTAGCCCATTCCACCTGCATACATCCTGAAGGTTATCGATTCAAAGCCCCTCTGTCCCCGCATCATGCTGCCAGGCTAGAAAACCTAGAAATCCATCCAGAAGATCTTAGCCTACCCAAAGCATCCCGAACATTAATTATAGAAGGCTGCGGAGGAGTGCTAGTGCCTTTAAATCAAAACACCCTGTTCATTGACCTGCTTGCAAAATGGAATCTTCCCTGCATTCTTGTCTCACGACACTACCTTGGCAGCATCAACCATAGCCTGCTTTCAATAGAAGTCCTCAAGCACCGCCGTATCCCAACGCTTGGAATTCTCTTCAACGGCCCCACGAATAGAGACTCTGAGGAAATCATCCAAAAATTTTCCGGCTGGCCTATCCTGGGAAGATTGGACCGGCATCCTAGTATAAATCCTACCTTAATCAAACATTATGCAAACTCATGGAAAAATCAATTTATTCTAACCTAATACCTAGAGACGCAGCCTGTGTATGGCATCCATTCACTCAAGCCCACACAGCACAGCCTCCCATCCCCATCGTTTCAGGACAAGGCTCATACCTGCATGCAGCGGATGGATCTCGTTACCTCGATGCCATCTCTTCCTGGTGGGTCAACCTGCACGGCCATGCACACCCTTACATAGCTGAGAAAATCAGCTCACAAGCTCACACACTGGAACACGTCATCTTCGCGGGATTTACCCATGAAAACGGCATCGTCCTGGCAGAAAGGCTGACACATCTTTTGCCCGGCAAGATGTCCCGAATTTTCTACTCCGACAACGGATCCACTTCGGTAGAAATTGCCCTAAAGATGGCTATCCAGTATTGGCATAACCGCAACCCCTCCACCGAAAAAATCCACATCGTGCGCTTTAAACACAGCTACCATGGAGACACTTTTGGAGCTATGTCAGCAGCGGGACGCCATGAATTAAATCAGCCTTTCTGGCCTTACTTTTTCTCCACTCATTCTATCGATCCCCCCGAAAATGGCTTTGAAGAATCCTCATTGCTGCAATTAAAGGCTATCTTGGAAACATACTCCTGCGCCTGTTTCATATTCGAACCTTTAGTGCAAGGAGCCGGCGGCATGCGCACGCATTCACCTCAGGGGCTTTCGGCCTTATTGAAATTATGCAAAGCCCACCACGTCCTGTGCATCGCCGATGAGGTCATGACGGGTTTTGGCCGCACGGGCCCTTTATTTGCCAGCAGCACGTTGGACATCTCCCCTGACATCATCTGCATGTCCAAAGGACTAACCGGAGGATTTTTACCCTTGGGGGCTACTGCCTGCACAGAAGAAATCTATCAGGCATTCCTATCATCCAATCCATGCAAGGCTTTCCTGCATGGCCATTCCTACACCGCCAATCCCTTAGCCTGCGCCTCGGCCTTAGCAAGCCTAGACCTGCTGGAGAAACATGCATGCACACACCAAAGAGAAAAAATCCACATATCACATGCGAGCTTTATACAAAGATATGGCCAGCATCCCCGCCTGCGCCGCTGCGAAGCTGTGGGCACTTTGCTTATCTTGGAATACGCCTCCAAAGGTGGAAGCTCTTATTTTGATGCCCTGCGAGACAAGCTCTACAGTTATTTTATCTCGAAAAAAATCCTGCTGCGCCCTTTAGGCAATGTGCTCTATGTGATGCCGCCTTATTGCATATCTTCGCAGGAGTTATCCGAAATTTATGACAACATTCTGATCACCCTGGAGGAAGCTACATGGAAATAGCTTACGCGGAAGATTATCCCGTAGAGAATTTATTAAATACGATTATCCCTTCGACACACTTACACGCAAAGTGGCTAAATACGCTTTCCTATCTCGAAAACTGTGGGGCCAGAAAAATAGCCCGCTGCGAACATCCCACAAAAGTGCAAGAGGAGATGTTAAAGCACGCCGCCGAAGAATTCCGCCATGCCTTTTCCCTCAAACAGCAAATCAAGAAAATATCCCCCAATCCCTTTGAGTCGTATCACGTAGACCAACTTTTAGGGGGCGCATGCACGCTGCATTATCTACACCACTTAGATCTGGCCGCCTGCCGCCATCTAAAACATACCCATCACCTGCAAGGAAATGAACTCAAGAAATTAGCGTACTTGTTAGTCACGTATATGATCGAACAAAGGGCGGCACACCTCTATCCGCTGTATGAGGCTTGCCTACGCAAGCATCGCTCTGCAGTGCGCGTAAAAGCCATCATCCTGGAAGAGGACGAACATCTGTTAGAAATGCAAAAAGAGCTCAGCTTGATTCCCGCAAGTCCGATGTACCTAGAGCATTTAAAGAAGGCCGAAGCGCAGCTTTTTTGCCGCTGGCTGGAAGCTGTACACCTATCAGTAGCCAGCAGCATGAACAACCCTAAAACGAGGACGTAATTTATCCTTGCTCATACTATGCCTTTTATCGTATACACCAGAACATAAAGAAAACCTAAACTGCCTCAACAAAACGGGGAAAAGCCATGAGACTAAAATTCGAAGATTTGCAGCACGAGGACTTCTATAAAACGCTTAAGCTCCGAGTGCAAGAATATTTCGAACGCACGGGCTCTTCAAAAAATGCCAACGCATTGATGTGGGTGAAAACAGGCATTTTTTTATCGCTGCAACTGGTCTTATATGCCGCCATGATGTCGGGTTATTTTCATCCGCTCGGATACATTCTCTTATTTATGGCCTTTGGCGTCATGACTGGATTAATGAACTTTAATATCGTACACGATGCCTTGCATAACGCCTATGCATCTGTTCCATGGGTTAACAGACTACTAGGTTATCTCTATGATATCAATGGTACGAGTTCTTATGTGTGGAGAATAAGCCATAACCTCTGGCACCACACCTATACGAATATTCCCGGCTATGATAATGATATTGATAAAGCCCCCTTATTACGCCTCAATCCTATCGATCCAAGGCTGCCTTTCCACTATTATCAACACATCTACGCTTTTTTTCTGTACGCTTTGGCCTCTGCTAACTGGGTTTTATACAGTGATTACGTGCTCTTCTTCGACCACATCAAGCAAGGCAAAGCCAAAACATCGGATATAGCCGTATTTTTCCTGGGTAAATTTTTTAACCTATTCTGGCTAATAGGGCTGCCCTTGCTCTGGCTGCCTTACTCTCCCGGCATCATCCTCTTCGGTTATCTTTGCGCACAGGCTGCGGCAGGAATTTCCGTAGCCATAGTTTTTCAACTCGCGCATGTGGTCCAAAATGTACACTACACCCAACCAGACCAAAATGGGCGCATTCCTATGAATTGGGCGGCGCATGAAATGATGACAACTTCGAATTTTGCCACACATAATAAATTTTTAACACATCTGCTAGGAGGCTTAAATTTCCAAATCGAACACCACCTCTTTCCCCACATCTGCCATGTGCATTATCCTGCCCTGCAAAAGATTGTGCAGGAAACCGCCCAAGAATATGGCTTGCCCTATCATCACCATCCCAGCTTCCGAGCTGCTTTACACTCCCATTATCTCCGCTTAAAGGAACTCGGGCGCAGCGATGCCCGCGATCTAATCCTTGTGATATAGGTTAGTAGACCTCTTGCCGAATTAATAGACGTCTTGCATAATTCATTTCCTTGCCCTTGCCCATGCCCGAATTCTTCTTAATTCCTGATCCTAAATCTCAACAGAAACAAATATAACCACTGAGATCAGTGAGGACAGTGAGAGAAGTGTGAGCTCAGAAGATAATTGAGCGGGGTCTTATGCACATCTACCCTTCTTACGGCTATTTAGCAAGCCGAACATAATGCAGACACAATAGCGTAGAGGACGTGGAAACACCTTATTACCCTAAGTGAGGTGCTATGTTGCCCTTCTTTGCTCCTTTGCGTCTTTCGCTTCTTTGCGTTTTTTTTAGTTATGTAACAACTTCGTATTTGTGAAAACCTTATCCAAATTGAATGTAGGCGATCTTGTCTATCTTGTTATTTATAATAGACCTCTTGTGTAACCTATTGAAACGCAAAGAAGCAAAGACGCTAAGGCGCAAAGGCTATAAGCCATTAACGACCCTATGAACCCCATCTTTTACGCAAGCCTGACCAAAATTAATTAGAAGTCCAAGCTTCAGACCCGTTAGTCGAAGTTATATGGATATTGACTTATGTATTAGATAAAGAATCATCAACAAAGTGTAAACCATGTTGGTGAATCGAATGTAAACCATGTCCCCTATCGAACCGAGCTGCCATCTACAAACTCACGATTACAACGTACTTCAATGGTACCTGTCAGCTTTTTTCATTCGTCTTTTTGTGGCAACCATTCAATAACTGGAGTAAAAATGGCTGCAAGCGATTTTTTGCACCTGCTCGTCGGACAGGTCCTTCAATAGCTGCAAGACTTTTGAGTTATACGCCGCCAATTTTGACTCGGTAGTATTTATAACTATCCTCGAAGAAGCCATATAGGGATTGTGGATGCTATATTGCCTGATAAAATCCTCTGATTGGGCAAATCGCACAAATCTAGCCGGCATATCATACCAGCTGATTTTCCATACGTTTTCATCAGGATGGAACTTGGCTGCCTGTTCCAAAAACGCAAAAAATTCAGGCCGCTTGGATGATTGCAGCAAATGATCCAAGGAAAAAATCGAACAGCTGCGTGTATCTTTTTGCACTGTCTCACCGGTGCCTACAGTAAATACCTGGAACCCAGCTTGTATAAATGCCTTTTCCACAACCAAAGCTTTGGGTTCGCCATAAGCATCCATGATGCAACATTTGCGCGCCTTTGGATCCCACTCGATCTCCACGGCTGTATAGTGCACTTCGTTGCGCACCATAAGCTGTACTCGCTTGTGGGCTGGGCCCTTTAACCCACCCATCTCTAGGGCTTGTATAAATGCCGGCAACTCAGACACATCGATAACATAACCTTGAAAAGATTTACCTTTTCCTTGACGTTCGAGGCTGCACTTATGCATGAGCAGCCTGAGCATCTCATCACGTTTAACAGGACTCCACTCCAACTGCGAGGAGGTGATGAGCGACTTCAATCGAGCTTTTTCGATATCCCCCATTTTTTCAAGAGTGGCAGCATGGTTGGTAAGACAATCGGTCAATCGACTTAAAAAAGCATCCTCATAGCCACGATTTTGACATGAAAAATATTTATTTTTGATTTCCGTGAGTGTCTTATATTTACAATCAGCTTTGATTGATTCCATGCTAGTTGTTTTGAGCTGTTGATTTTCACATAAATACACAGCTGTTTGAATATCGTCTTTTAAAGCTTGTGGATCTGTTAGACCTTGTTCAAATTTACCCTGTAATCTTTTGATAGCAGTATCTAATACTTTTTTTTGCTTTTGGGTAAGGGTTGAATTATCGGTCTGAAATTCCGCATTACCGGACATGAATGAATTACTTGGAATCTCTCGGCTCGCATTAATCATACAACATCCTTTAAAAAACACATCATCTTTAAGAAAGATTAACACACTTTTTATTTAATTCTAAACATTATATTTTAATACAATATTATAAATTGATTTAAAATAAATCATAAGGTTAAGTATATGTATACCAATTCATTTAGTAATATACAAGAAAATAATAACCCCAATACCTTGTATACACTCACCCAAAGCTCTTCTTCCTTAAGAACGAGCGGTTTTACCAAAAAAACCGAAACTCGTTCAAAGCAGCAAGTTTCGCAAAGCACCTCCTTCACCTTTGCCTCATTTACAAATGAATCTTCCACATCAGCATCAACTACCCACCAGATCAGCACCGAAGCCTTTTCCTCACTTTCCATTCGCAATAGCCTGAATGGTATCTCCGCATCCAAATCCTCATCCTACTACTCCAAAATCAAACTTGTCGACGCCCCACGCCAAATTTCCCAAGGCTTCCAATCCCATCCCACTCTTTCCATTGAAACCGCTACGAGTGCAGTAACTCAAGATTTCAAAAATACTAGAGTCGCTAAACTCTGGAATAACGCCAAGAAACCTCTTACCCAAGACCCTCAAATATGGAATGAAAAACCCGAAGATATCAGAGAAAAAATAGGGGAGTCCTTACGTAAATTTTCGTAATTAACCTCTGATTTCCCCTTTGCATTCTCGATATTACAAGACTTCAAAGGCAAATCGCTGCATGAAATCGTAAATAAATATTTCCTCGAGCAAAAAAAATCCCTGTTTAATTTCGATACGCCCTTTTCCATGGAATTATATAATCTCCTCACTCTTGGAGATCTTTTTCAAACCGATATCCACAAAGCCATGGATGTAGAAACCAGAGAATTATCGGCCAAAATTATAGATCAATCCAGGGAACATGCCTGTAACCGAAACGAAATGCTGCGATTGATGATTTATTTAAAATCGCTGAAAAGAGCCGAAAAAAACGCGAACTTTGAAGGTTATGTAGTTGATGCACATGAATTCAAAGATTTTTTAAACCTCTTACACTCCCAGCCACCTGAAACCAAACCCCATCGCCTACAGGTCCTAGTCCGGTCGGATGTGCATTATACTGCTGTTGATATTAGCATCGGGGAAAATTCTAAAGAATGCCTGGTTATGGACGCCGCTATGGATGAGCGTTTCATGAATATCGTCGAAGATCTCAAGAACACTCACTTCGATACGGTTTACGTCGCAGGGATACCCACTGCCAGAAGAGCCAGCGAATTTCAAGATGTCAGAGTTAAAATCAACGAAAGCTTGCAGCTGGATAGCTATAGCTGCTCGGCCTTTGGCTTTCACCTGCTTAGCCGCTCTTCCAAGAGAACAGACCTCTTTGATTTTTTAAATTCACATAGCGAAGCGCTAGATACTCAAGAGGGAGTGCGTTACCTTTCTTGGAAGAAGTTTCCTGCCGACTTCATTCAAACCGCCCAATACCCTAAATTCTTTTTGCAAAAAGAGGTATCCTCCTCCGAATCTTTCAAAGACGCACAAAATTTAGGTGCGTGGGTCAAACAACACATCTCATCTGTAGAAGAAGGTGGTAAAAAGAGAGAGACTAACACCCTGATCCAAAAGAAATTTGCAAAATACGGACATCATACAGCCGGAATCGTAGAGAATTTATCCACTGAAGATTTGGCTAAAATCGCCTTCGCACACCCAAACAGCGTGTACCAAAACAAGCATGGCTCATAACTCGCTCTATAGCGAATTCAGAGGTGGACTTTCGCATTCTTTAAAAATTGGTGGATAAATTCCGCACGCTTATGCGGAATTTCTTCCTGTGAAATTTTTTCATTGAACTGACATAGAAGATGAGCCCGCCGGCAGTTAAAGAAGAGATGATTCAGTTCCGCTAAAGAAATACCCTCCAGCCATCCGAATTCCAACCCCAATTTTAGCAGGCTGATAGCATTCAATGCCTCAACTGTTTCAATCTGATAGGAGTGAATGAGGATGCCAAAAGCACGGCTGATCTTGTCTTTGATCTCTACATTCCCCTTATGTTTAATCTGGTTTCTAGCTGCGTGCTCTTCCACCAGCAACTTCGTGGAAACAGCACGGAGTGAAGAAATGATGTTTTCCTCCGATAGCCCCAAAGTATAGTTGTTCGAAATCACCAATATGTCCCCGATTACTTCTGTAGGAGAACCTTGTATACCCGTCACATCAAAAGATTCATCCACTAGCTTCTCCAGCACCTCATCAATGCGATCGGTATGAATTAAAGCTGATAATTGCAGATATACCGAAACTTGCAACGCCGTCCCGCATTGCGTCAAATCCGCTGTCAAAAATCCAAAAGCCGGATTATATGCATAACTGATGATCTTTCCCAAAGCCGTCTCTATCTTCACCAATTGATTCCAGGAATTTTCGATTTCATTCTTCGTATCGATAAATTCAAATTGCAGGTGATTTCTTAGGTTTAAGGAGACCATTTTATCCCCCCGCTCGTCGAGGATAAAAGCTTCTCCAATACCGGCAGCATGTAAATTCTGATTCGACAAGAAATGCTCGGTCAAATACTCTTTTTGCAGCGAAGATATCTCTTCAGCCTTAATAAATTCCGGATGCACAAACCCATCCATAGAAATCAATTCCTTGCTCAGCAAGGCAAGGATCTGCTTTCTACGCTCTTCATCTAACTTGGCGGGAAACTTAAATTTTTCAATATTGCGATACAGATTCAAAGTCGAGGCTAACCAGATAGGATTATCATTGGATGTCCACAAGTCGTACTTGCAAAAAGGGAACAACAGATTCTTCTTTTCATTCATCTTTCTTTTTCTCCGGCTGTTCGGTTAAAGCCTTGATCTGGTCCCGCAGCCATGCCGCTTGTTCATAGTCTTCCCGCTTCAACGTTTCATTTAAGGCTTCATTCAATGCCAATAAGCGTAAGGAGGGATTTAGCTCTTGCACCTCTCCAGGAGCTCTGCCTATATGGATGGGCAATGTCTTTTTGGCATTTTCCAGCCGCGGCGCAAGTTTACCAGAAGATTGTATTTCCAGAAGAACGACATCCTCAAAAACTTTATAACACTCCGAACACCCCATCGAGGCTCCCACTCGGATAGCCTCCAAGGTCGTACCGCAATTTCCACAGGCCAAACCGGTTTTTGCTTCACCGGCCGGCAGCCCAACAGCTGCCTCAGGCGAACCGTATAAACGCTTTTTCAATTCAGGACAGTCGGCACACATACACGTACGCGTAAGATTGTGTCCCATCACTTCTGTGTAATATACAGCTATAGGCTTCTTACATTCAGTGCATTCAATAGGCCGCTCAGGTTTTTTTTCCGGAGTCTTTTCATGAGGTTCTTCAACCATATCATACCGCTAAGCTTTTTTTTAAATGTAACCAATTCCCATTCTCTAGGTCAAGCAGGTTTTTACTAACTCACCTTACTTGCACAAAAGAGGAGTGACTAATAGACTTATTTCGAAACTGGCTTGGATTGGAAAAATTGATGATTTTTGGATAGATTTATCGGCAAATTTTGAGAGCATATGTGGACTTAGGGTCGAAAAATTTGACGATAAAGATGCCAAAAATGGGAATTTTAACGACCAAAGCCAGTTTCGAAATAAGTCTAATGTACAAAAGGAGTGTATTTGCGCTTCACCAAATCCTTCCAAGGCGAAAATTCATCATTGTATAGATCTCCAGACTCGGGAAAAAAGCATCTGATGATGACATCTAAGGGGATGTTTAACACGATCTTACCCTGATATTTCGAAGCAAATTTATGGTCGTATGTATATAGAAATTGCGCCGATATAAACTCCTGCCAGCTGATTTCCACTCTAGCTTGCACGCCAGATACGCCGCAGGAGTCCCTGAATTTAAAATAATAGCCTCCAAGGCCGAAATAAGCGTAAATAGCGTCTGCACATATAGGAAAATCCATACCAACTTCTCCATCGCCACCCCAGGGTAAAGAGAGCATAGACCTATGATTCCGCCGCCCGCCTCTTTGATAACTCTTTCCCACCGGCATATAACCGTTGAAGCGAAAATCCAGGCAAGAACTCAAATACTCAACCCCTAGACCTAGGCGTTGGAAGTTTTTGCGATCGTAATGCGCATATTTGGCTTCCAGGCAATCGTAGTAGGCATTGATTCCCCAAATCGCATAACTTTCATTACTGACCTCACTGCAGCTAAAGCGGTACCCCATTCCCAAGCTGCCACTCCAGTGATTGTTATAATAGTAAAAAGCCCTAGCATCGCCAAATAGCTGGGCATTCTCTTGAATAGCCTTTGCGGCAATGATCCCAAGGCCTATATACCCCTGATTGACCCCTATGGTTTTGCCGAAGGCAAATTCTGCTATAGATTTACTCCAGCTTTCATTTTGATAGTCGATAGCACTAAGATCCATCGAAGCTTCGCTTTGACAACCTTCGGTTTTTGAGTCCAGCTGTTCTAATCCGCCTAAAGCAAACATATGGGTCATGCATATAAATACCAGCCCTGCATATCTATATGACATAATTGATTCCTCGCATAATATTTGGGTATATTATCTCCTCTTGTCACAAATTCAATAATTTTGCAATCTAAATAATCTGCAAATTGTACAGTGATGAACAGTTAGAGAAAAGCTTAGA
>CAYMKI010000024.1:0-7199 GCA_964390695.1 uncultured bacterium | reverse complement strand
TTGACCGCGACCAGGCATGATCAAGTTTTGCATGTTGCCAAAAAACATATCATTCTGTTTTAATTACTTATAAGAAAACTGAATGTATTTTGCCACTCTCGGCCTTCCTGGGTGAAAGACACTAAGGTCAGTTTTTGGTGAGGGTCTCTTTATCCTTTATTTAAGGAGCTCTCATGCATTCTTTTATGCCATATTCTGGCGCTATTTCAAATACTGTTAACCCTACATCTTCATCTCTTCTAGAGAAACCCGCTGTAGATAATATCCTGCTTCCCGTTCCGGCCGCACTTGTCGCCGCGGCCACCAAGACGCAAGAAGCATTTAACCACACCCTCCCGATCCTCATTTCCGGAGCTGGCATCGCCGGCTTAACCTTGGCCAATGCCCTGAATGAGTTAAACATTTCCCTACCTCCATCCCAGCAAATCTCCTATATACTCGTCGAACGCGAAAAAGACCCTGCCACTAGAAATCAAGGATACGGACTATCTCTGCTGCATAACACCGTGACGTACATAAAATCCATTCATGCGGTCCCCAATATCGATCAAAGAACGGTTAGGCTGACCAAGGGTTATGAAGGCTATAACTCAGATGGGCAACTCCTATCCCATGATTTAAAGACCAATCCTATCGATCATAAAAAAGTCATGGCAAGAGGAGAAATCCGCGAAAGCATGCTTGAAAAGCTAGGAAAAGACAAGGTGCTTTGGGACACACGTGTAGATACTTTTGAAAAAACAGATCGCGGCCTCAAGATCCACTTAGTCTCTAACGGACAAAGCCTGACCCTGGAAGCCTCCAATCTGATCGCCGCGGATGGTGTAAACTCCCCCTTGCGCAATCAGGTGGCCAAAGATAAAAAGAACTACCTGGGTGTGGTGGGTGTATATGGATGTATTCCGAATGCCAAAGCCACAGAGCACCTAGATCATGAATTTCAAGTGGATGACTTTAAAGGGTGGAGACTGTTCTCAAAACCTTACAACGTCGAAAACTACAACTGGCAGATGTTTTTCCCATGGCCTGAACAAAAACCGTTGCCATCGCACACAGATATGCTCAAATATATCGTTGATGAAATCACTCAAAAGGGATGGAAATCAACATTTATCAATCACCTCAAAGATACCGATCCCACAACCATGCGCAGCGGACTCTTATACGATAGAGACCCCTTGTCTCCCCTTGAAGACGCAGGGCCCATCACCTTTATGGGAGATGCAGCCCACCCTGTCAGTCCCTATAAAGGCCGCGGTGCCAATTTAGCGGTAGAAGGGGTACAGCGCTTTATAGAAATCACCAAGAAATCACTGCTCGAGGAAGGGCAAATCAACTGGTCTAAAATCAACCGGGAGTATGAAGCCCAACACTGGCCTCACGCCGCCAAGATCCAGCTTAGCTGCCGAGAAAGCGTGTGGATGCATCATTTCGATTCAAATGCGACAACATAGAGGCTCAATGGCCCTCTCTTCTATTACTGTAGCAGCCTTTGAGGCTGCTACAGATGATGAATGCCACCCCAGAGGGATACTCTAGGGTGTTACATTGGACCTCTTGCATAATTCATTTCCTTGCCCATGCCCATGCCCGTGCCCATGCCCATGCCCATGCCCGTGCCCGTGCCCGTGCCCAAAATAAAAATCCTTTTCACGATCAACTTCTTAGTATAAAACTTCAGTTTTCAAAATTTCTTGGTCCTTTATGCAAAAATAAGAAACTGTGAGCCAACTTTCATTAAGGACGAGAACTATTGATGGGTATAGTATCGATGCTAATTAAGATGGCTGAAAAATAACGTTAATCGGGCAAGGGCATGGGCATCGGGAAGGAAATGAATTATGCAAAAGGTCTATTTTAATTGAAAATATTAGGGGATGATATAAATAAAGGAACAAACACGATAGGCTGTATAAAAAAGATAAATGAGACTTGATGGACTCGAACCATCGACTCCCTCATTAAAAGTGAGGTGCTCTACCAACTGAGCTAAAGTCTCATATATCAATGACCCCAAGGGGATTCGAACCCCTGTTATCGGAATGAAAATCCGGTGTCCTAGGCCAGACTAGACGATGGGGCCTAACTAGGCTCGTTGCTGAATTTAGGGCTTTATCAGGTATCCCTATTAACTCATTCAACGAGTACTAATCTTAAACGATTTTCCTTTTTTTGTGCAACACTTTTATATCGTTGACACTTCTTTTTCTTTTTTCGCTGTGATTTCATCTGCTTCTTTGCAGAATTTATCTGTCAAATCCTGTATGATTTTCTCCAGTTTCTTCATCTCATCTTCAGCGATAAGCCCATCGTTCTTCTGTTTTTTCACAGTATCATTAGCATGCCGGCGCTCGTTGCGGATGCTAATTTTAGCCTCCTCACAACGTTTTGCACACAGTTTAATCATTTCCTTGCGCAAATTCTCGTCCATAGGTGGAATTTTTAAACGCACTACATTGCCATCAACAATTGGCATCACGCCTATATTGGCTTTTTCTATACCTTTTGCTATAGCCGCTTTATTGGTATGGTCAAAAGGCGTGATCAGCAGCTGCCTAGGCTCAGGAATTGTGATGGAGGCCATATCCTTGATGCGCATCTGGGTGCCGTAAACATCCGCTGTCACATGGTCTAGCATGCCTGGATTGGCCCTTCCCGTACGGATACTCTTAAGCTCCTGCTTCAGATGCTCTAAGGCGTCTGTCATTTTAGATTTTGTTTGATCTGTTATACTCATTGCTTTCACCTTCTATTATTTACTGGAGTTTGGAAAAACTCCGGTTATTCATGATTCTGTAACCAAAGTTCCCTGCTCTTGATGGGTCAGTAGCTCGAGGATTTTTCCTTCGGTGATCCATTTCATATTAAATACAAAAACGGGGATTTTATTGCTTCTACAAAGCGCAATGGAGGTAGCATCCATGACTTCCAGCTTCTCGGTTAAAATTTGCGTGTAGCTCATGCGATCGTACTTGACGGCCTCGGGATATTTAATGGGATCTTTGTTATAAATACCATCCACCTTTGTGGCCTTAAGCAGAATATCGGCATGAATCTCACTCGCCCGCAGGGCCGCGGCCGTATCTGTGGTAAAGTAGGGATTGCCTGTTCCTCCAGCAAAGATAACCACATGCCCACTCTTCAGGTATTCCAAGGCACGCTCCCAATGATATGCCTCTGCCACCTTTGGACACTCTAAAGCTGTCATTATTTTCCCCGGGGAACCTACAAAGGCTAAAGCTTGCTTCAAAGCAATGGCATTTATCATCGTAGATAACATGCCCATGTGGTCCGCCGGAGTACGCTCCATGCCGAGAGCATTCAACGATATTCCCCTGAAGATATTTCCGCCTCCAATGACCACCGCCACTTGCAAACCTGCCGCCTGCAAAGACTGCAACGCCAACGCAATCGAATGACAAGCCTCATGCTGCAGCCCGAATTTTTGCGATCCCATCAAAATTTCGCCGGATAATTTAATCAGTACTCTCTTAAAGTTCATGTTGTGTTTCCTTGTTGCACCTCAATCACACCGAAGACTTTATATCACAAAACGCGTTTTTGATACAAAGGGCTTGCGCCTCCTGCAGCAATTTCCGCTACCTTCTCTTTTACCGAGAAGCGCGTTGCCCCTTCTGGGCTGCCTTCCTCAAGCTACCCTCTTTCGCACCAAACTGGGATTCATAACTTTTTTAGCGGAAACTCCATGCCTCCGACCTGCAGAAATAGACACTAGATGAGATCGCAGGCCTCTTCAGGCATCCAATGCGCGTCTTTCCCTTTCCATTTGACATTGCAACCAATTGGATTTGTCCTGGAAATAGACACCGCTTTCCCCTGCGTTATTTCGGCAAGGGCCCTGTCCAAATCGTTAATTTTCATCTTGCTCGTATCCCTTGGGCTATCCACACCTCTACCCGTGTAAACTAAGCGCCTTTGTCTATCAAAGACGTAAAAATGAGGTGTGCGTAATGCGCCATAAGATCTAGCGACTTCCTGAGAGGGATCATGCAGATAGTTCCATGGAAATTTCTTCTCTTGCATACGCTTGAGCATACCCTCATACGCGTCTTCAGGATAATGCTCGGGACTGTTGGAGTTGATGCCGACAAAACGCACTCCATGGGGTTTATATTTTAAAGCCACCTCTCGGGTGACTTCATCCGATCCTGTGACATACGGACAATGATTGCATGTGAAGAAAATCACGAGGATGTCAGCCTCTGCGAAGTCTTTAAGGGAATAGATCTTGCCATCTGTGGCTTTAAGGGAAAAGTCCGGGGCTTTAGCACCGGTTTCAAGGGTAAAAGGCATCACCACCTCTCTGATTTATCTAAACAACGTGAACATTTGGGTATATAAGCGCACTATAACCCCCAAATGCATATATTGCAAAATGAACCTGAGATGGCTGGATTTTTATGACTTTAGATCTATATTTTTTCGTTTAGCAGCAACTTGACATAAAATAAATTTCGGATAAGATGAAATTAGAGACTCAATGTGGATCGGTGTAAGCCTAACCGCAACGAAACGGGTGTTCACGAATAAAAGAGATTGTCTTACACCTCTTCTTTTGGTATGCATAACATTTACAATGTTTAAATTTATGTATAGGGTAAATCCAGCCAGATCTTGGCTATTTGCCCATTATTTAATTCCTGCAAAAACAAATTAAGGAGGTTTTTTATGGCTAGTCAACATCAAAAAAGTTTAATACCCCAATCCTGGTTTTCATTTCCCTACTCCCGTTTTCCTTCATTTCTCGAAAATGCCGAAGAAGAATTCAGCCCACTTTCCAGCTGGCAAAATCTATTCAAAAATGACGTTCAAATAGAATCGGATGATAAAACCGTGACGGTAAAAGTGCCTATGCCGGGTTTGGAAACAAACGAAATCCAAGTCTCGTTAAAAGACGGTGTACTATACATTCATGGAGAAAAGAGCGAAGAAAAAAAAGAACAGGAAAAAAATCGCAAGATTTGGCTGCAAGCTAGCCGTTCCTATTCTAGAACCATTACCCTACCCGAACAAGTGGATGAAAACAACGTAAATGCCTATAGCGAAAATGGACTGCTCACTATCGAACTTGCTAAAACAAAAAAAACAGAAACTAAAAAAATCAACGTGTCTAAAAAGGGAACCACTCGCAAGTAAGATGTTTTGTAACTACTCGGCACCGTAGAAAGTGCGTATTTAATTGAACCACAGAGTTCACCGAGAACAAAGAGGAACAAAATATAAAGAAATGTATTTAAAATCGCGATTTTGTAACTTTCTGTGTCCTCGGAGAGCTCTGTGGTTCACCTTATGTTAAGTATTCGATCATAATCTACTCTATGGGGGTTTGTATGAGTCTATCAAAAATCATTACCGATTACCTGAAACAAAACCATGTCTCTTTCGAGATATTGGAACACCCTCTCGCCTATACGGCTATGGAAATCGCAGATTCTCAGCATGTGCCTGGCAGACAAATGGTGAAATCGGTCATCGTCAAAGGAGACGGCAATTTCTTCATGTGCCTGCTTCCAGCCATCTATTATATCGACCTATTTAAGCTCAAAGACCTGCTGCACGTCAAACACGTGGATATCGCTAATGAACAGGAAATTTCCAAGCTGTTTCCAGACTTTGAAGTCGGCGCCGAACCGCCTCTTGGCCATTTGTACAACCTTCCCATATATGCTGACAAACTCCTCGAAGAGGATGAACACATCGTATTTAATGCCGGCTCCCACACCCAGATGATCAAAATGAAATGGCGTGACTATAAAAAGCTGGCTCAACCCACCATGGTGGATATGGGCATCCATATTCAGACCCTCAAAGGAGGGGCTCGATAACCCCACCCTAGAGCAAATGATAAGCGGAATTAGATGTCCATATTCTGGCTATGGTAAGTTTTTTCTATTTGTTTGGTAAAATATCCACCCATTGGGGAAGCCGTGAAGAACGTCATCTTATTGACCCTCGACTGGGCTAAGCAGTTATCAAAGTCTTTTAAATCCTCTTGCGTGATGTCGTTACCTTCTTTAGCAGCTAAAATCAATTCGTCAATCCGTATCGCCGTTGTTGATAGCCATTTGCTTAGGCTCTTCAATTTTTTGCTGTTCATCCCTTTTAATTTTAAGACATCAAACCCATCTTTATAATAACAATTTACAACTCGTTTTGGATTTAAAGTAGATACATTAATAAATCGAGAGGTGGATTTCATGCCAGGATAATCCTCAGAGGTGGAAAAACCCTCCCAAGGGTTAATCTGCGAATTGGATACATTGCAAGCCTGTCTCTCTAAATACCGCAATGTCAAGGAATCAAAAAAATTGGTAAAAAAGTGGGTAGGCAAATGAAACCAATCGGAAGAATTTCGAGGGGATATGAAATGTGTATAATGGTACCGGCTAAACACAACCTGATATAGAGCATCTCTAGCTTTAGGATCTATACACTGTAGACATACATCGTCATTAGCACACAGTTTATCCATGTATGTTATTGCAGAATCGATGTGGAACATGCTGGTATTAGCCAATAATTCCCTTTTTTTAATTAATTGAGAATTTTTATCTAGATAGAAATCCGCTGGATTGACTCTTTTCGATTTATCGTCTTTCAAATAGTCCGAATAAGCTACTATAAAGAGATGAACATAGGGAAGGCTTTCTGTAAATTGCTCGCAAAAAGTATAATTATCAGTGCCCCACATATACTTACATTGCCCTACTTTGGCTTGGATGATTTCCCGGTACCAATCTAGGCTGCATAGCAGTTTGACGATGCGCAGATTGAGCTGATTGATGGGAGTTTCAGGTATATCATGCACACTATGACGCGTGATGCGTTTGCCCTCTAGACTAAATAGCTGTGTCTGCGAGAAAAGTGGTAGAAGCTTTTCAAATAGTTTTGGAGGTAGCTCATCTATTTGCTGAGGACTGCGCGTGCTGGCATAGCCTGCAAAAAAACCTTCCTGCATATGCGAATTCCAGCTTTTGCAGACCTGAAAAGTTGCACCCAAGGCAGCCGGATCGAGTTGATAAAAAATTAATGATTGAACTTCTCTAGGTATAAATTGCATAGATCCTCATTTGAATAAATTAGTAATTTGCCTAAGCTATAAAGGGACAGATGAGCCTACTAAAATAGTAAATTTCAATAGTTACAGTCTAAAGGGCTACCTATCTTTACTACCCTAT
>CAYMKI010000023.1:21463-30174 GCA_964390695.1 uncultured bacterium | reverse complement strand
GTCTTAAGCTGCGCGATGATTTTCGAAATAGATTCTTGCTGCAGGTTCTCCACCCTTTGACGGGCAGCGTTTTCATTTAAAAAGAGTTGATATTGCTGCAGCAATAACACGGAAAAATTTTGCCCATATGATTTCCTGAAGTTATCCAAAAGGCTTTGTGCAGTTTCGATTTGACGTTGCTTGATCAGCTCCTCAAAACTTTGGGAGAATTGGTTCAGCTCCTGTGATGACTTCCTGGCTATGAGCTGCTGTAAATATTTATTGACTTTGCCTTCAAGCTGCATCAGCCCTTTGACCCACAGGGTGTGCTTTTTGCCGTCAGGTCCTTGGATTTTTACTTTAAAGTCTTTGTTATCACGATGTGAAAGGATCGAATGGCCCATGGTATACCACTTGATCTTATAGTCTCCATGATCCGTGGGGAAAGTTTTGGACTGAGGATGTAGTTTCACTCCGCGCAAGACATCCCATAGATCTTTCAAGGCTTGCGAATCGGTTTGAATATCCACGCCGGCATTCATCCCGTAGGTGCCGAGATGCACAGGCACCTGCATTCCTACGCTTAGCTGACCTTCGGTTGTTACGCCTGCGCGGAATTGCATCTTATCCCACTCGACGGTTTTGGGTTTGGGCTTTTCCCTCGTACTGTGTGAGGTTGGCCAGTAGTCTCGGTTGCGTTGCACTGGTATACTCTCCGTGATGGCACTATCTTTGGAAGAAGAGCTTGTGGAGGCTGAGGATGATGAGGTCTCGCGAGGTGTTAAGCCTAAGATACTTCTGATCAGGCGCAACTGCTGCTCCTGGATAAAATTGGGATGGCATGTCTTCTCTGTCGGCTGGGCGGTTTCGATTAGATTTTCCGTGACCCATTTTTTTAATGTTGAAAGGTTTTTTTCAATCTTATGTAAGCGCTCTTCCAGGCTTAAAGCTGGGGATTCAGGTTTCTGGGCAGAAGAGGCCGCCGGCCGAGAGGATGGCGGGGCCATCGGCTGGGGTTTATGGCTGTCGACGATTTGATGCAGACGCACTACTAAAGTTTGGGCGTCGATCCTTTTTTTGGGGTCGATATGGATGCAGTCAGAAATCAGTTGCACCAGAGGTCCCGTATTTTCTGATTTAAAGCGGTAAAAGATATTTTCCACAAAACGCGGCAGGTAGCTCAGGTAGGTATCTTCTTCATAGCACTTATGGATGGTCTGTACATATTCCGTGACATATTTTTCATATCCGCAGACGGCCATCATAGAAAGTCCGAACTGGAAAATGTCGACTTGCGGTGCATAGTTGACTTTCTTCCTGGGATGCATGTGCACTTCGGGAGGATTCAATACCGCTAATACCGCCGGTCTTTGACCTTTAGGGCCTGACAACCCAAAATCGGCAATCTTCCCCTTCTCTTTGTACACGGCCATGTTGTCGGGCTTGACGTCGTTATGCACAAAATTTAGGCGGTGCATCTCCTGCAATCCCATGGCGACGTCGCCCAGTAATTGTAGGCGTTTTAGGTCTGCATGTTTGGGCGCTGTAGATGCCGATGCTGCGCAAAAACCGGTTAAATCACTTTCCATCAAATCCATGATCATGCCGACTTTTTTGAGATGACCGTTCTTTTTCAAAGTTTTAGCAGTTTTGTCGTCATATTTTACGATCGCCTGACTGGTCAAACAGTGGGGCTGCCCTTTGAGCTTTTGCATAGCTATCAGCTCTTGATGCGCATGTTCAGCTTTGCAGGACAAAAAGGCTTTTTCTTTCAAAGGGCCCACAAGGGCGCCTTGTTGCAGGACAAAACCTAAAGCTTTTGTTGCGGTTTTAAAAGCGCCCTCTCCTAAGGGTTCAATATGATGATCTTTCAATAGCACAAAGACCTGTGCAGGGAGATTATCCTGTGCAGGAATAAAGACGAAGGATCTGGGAAGCTGGTTTTCGTCGTTTTTTCGGATATGCAGCGGCTGCCCTGCAGCCTGTCGATTTATCTTCTCGACATTCATCGGCAAGCCTAAATATAGCCTTAATGTGGTCATTTCTAAGGAGTTAAGTCCATATTTGGCTAATAAGGCAGATTCCACTGCAGGAGAACATGCGGTGTTAGGCGAAAGGGGGGTGAAGGAATATTTAAAGTCCGGATGCCGGTTAAGGCTAGCGAAATATGGTTGAAGGAGGGTCTGTGTATGCGTGGCTGCAGCGAAATCAGAATTGGAGGATGGGAGCGCTTCGGATGAAAAATTATCTACATTTTCTTGGTGAAGGTTTCTGGATAACTGAACAGACATTATTTTATTCCTTTCTGTGAAAATTTGTGACTATGCACCACCCCATATAAAATAATAAGATATTGAACCTCAGAGTCCACAGAGAGTTATAAAAATGCAGATTTAATAATTTCTATTTATTTTTTCCCGCTCTGTGTTATCTGTGGGCTCTGTGGTTCAATAATGTGCGTACTTTGTACGGTGTTGATTAGTTAAGAAAAATTGCGTTGAATTCTATCACAGAAAAAAATAATAATCAAGATGTTACGTCTAAGCCACAGCAGTTTTCGCTGAAAGTATCCACGAGCATCAGAATGGGGCGAGAGAGAGTAGCTTAGGGGAAGGCTGGCCCGAAGAGGTATCGCCCCCATGGGCAAGAGTGGATTTAGCGAGGACTACCGCCCTGAGCCAATTCTTTAGCCATCCACTTGGCGGCATAGGTGAATATAAAGTCAGCGCCAGCTCTCTTGATGGAGGTTAAACACTCCATCATGGCACGCTTACTATCTATCCAGCCGTTCTGGCCGGCGGCCATGATCATGGCGTATTCCCCGCTGACCTGATAAGCTCCTATGGGGAGCAGGCTTTGGCTACGGACTTTAGCTATGATGTCTAAATACGGCAGGCCCGGTTTGATCAACAGCATATCTGCACCTTCATGATCGTCGACCAAGCATTCCAGCAACGCTTCGCGGCCATTGGCCGGGTTGACCTGATACGTGGCTTTATTCCCAAAACGAGGGGCCGACTGTAAGGCATCGCGGAAGGGGCCGTAAAAGGCAGAGGTGAATTTGACGGCATAACTCAAAATGCTGACCTGTTCGTGTCCGGTGCTGTCCAAGAGTTGGCGGATATAGGCAATGCGCCCGTCCATCATGTCGCTGGGAGCGACAATATCGGCGCCGGCTTCCGCTGCCAGCAGAGACATTTCTCCCAAGGCTATGACCGAAGGATCGTTGAGAATTTCGCCGTTGTCTCCTACTATGCCATCATGGCCGTGATCTGTATAAGGATCTAGGGCAATATCAACCATCAAACACATCTCGGGGATTTCTTGCTTCAAGAGCTTCAAGGTTTGATAGATCAGGTTCCCTTTTCTTAAAGCTTCGCTGCCATATCTATCCTTTCTATCCTGAGGTACATAGGCAAACAGATCGACGGCCCGAATGCCAAGTTGATATAGCTCCTGTACTTCCTGCAGCAATAGATCTTGGGAGTAACGGTAGACTTCGGGCATGCTGGCTATGCTTTGTCTTTGCTGCGAACCTTCGACGACAAACAACGGGGCGATAAACTGGCTGGGATGCAAGCGGGTCTCTTGCAGAAATTCGCGCACAGCGGCGCTTTTTCTATTGCGCCTTAGGCGTCTAAAGCCTTCTAGTCCAGAAACTTCGTTGTGCAAAAAAGAGGGGGTCCTAGTTTCGGTCGCTATCATGATTTTATTCCTTCGAAACAAAATGTGTTCAATCTTGGATGGCAATATGGTATCTTAATGTTATAACAAGGAGCCGTAAAATGATGCAATATAGAATTAACGTAGGCGATGCTATTCCAGACTTTAGTGCCAAAGATGCTGAAGGCGAAGATATTACCGCTCGCGATCTTTTCGGCTCGCCTGTCGTCATCTACTTCTACCCTAAAGATGATACCCCGGGCTGTACTAAAGAGGCCTGCGCCTTCCGCGACCATATGCATCAACTGACGCATCACAACATCTCTGTCATTGGCGTTAGCCCGGACTCTTCAGCTTCTCACCGCAAATTTATTCAGAAGCATAACCTGAACTTTAGCTTGCTTTCCGATCCTGAACACGATCTGTGTAAAAAATTCGATGTGATCCAGCTCAACAAGAGCGCCAACAAAGAAACCCTTGAGCGCTCGACGTTTTTGATAGACAGAGATGGGATCATCCGCTGGCTGGAACGTCCGGTACAAGTCGAAGGGCATGTAGAGAGATTGATAGCGGCTCTCAAACTTATACACTAAAGGCTTATGATCAGCGTTACCATTTTGACTAAAAACAGCCAGAAATATTTGAACGAAGTCTTGGCGGCCTTGACGGCTTTTGACGAAGTGTTGATCTATGATAATGGATCTACCGATGATACCTTAGAAATTGCTAAAACCTACCCCAATGTGAGCATTCACCGCGGTGACTTTCTAGGCTTCGGCCCCACCCATAATAAGGCCTCAGGCTTAGCCAGACATGAGTGGATATTGTCCATCGATAGCGACGAGGTGGTGACGCCGGAAATGGCACAGGAAATTTTATCTACGCCTCTAGACAAGCAGTGCGTCTATTCTTTTCCTAGGCACAACTACTACAACGGCAAGTGGATCCGTTGGTGCGGCTGGTATCCGGATCGTCAGTACAAGCTATACAACAAAAGCCAAACGCAATTTACTGATGCTCAGGTGCATGAAGCGATCATCACACAAGGTATGCGCTGCGTGGGCATGCAACAGCCTTTGCGGCATTACTCCTACGACTCGCATGCGAATTTTCTGTCTAAGATGCAGTCCTATTCCACCTTATTTGCCCAGCAATACCAAGGCAAAAAAAACGCTTCGCTAGGCGCGGCGATTTTTCATGGCTTGGGGGCTTTTTTTAAAGCCTATATCCTCAAAAGGGGATTTTTAGGAGGCTACGAAGGTTTTGTGATTTCCGTTTATAATGGCAACACCGCCTTTTATAAATATCTCAAACTGTATGAAGCCAATCAAAGGCTAAAACATGGCAATAGATGAAATATTGGAAGAACATGACGCCGGGAAAGTTCAGCTGAGGGATAAATGGCAATTTGAGCTGAAATCAGACCTTTATCCCCTATCCCAAAATCGCAATAATGCCATCCAACAAGAATTCTACATTTTCATTCCCAATTCGCTGCAGATTAACGATGCTACTTATACCAAAGCGCAGTTTTATCGCGATCAAACCAACCTCATCCGCCTCAAAACCCCCACTTTTACCCTGCAAGAGTTGCTGCACCCCGAGCAGCACGAATCCCCTCTTTCGCGCTTGAGATGGCTTTTGTCACGCCCCCAACCTAAAGATCACCTCCCCCTTATTCTGGAAGAAATCAAGCTGCTAGGCAACGTGTTCCACAGTGCCTTACGTAATCAAGTCTTCGTATTTATGAAAACTCTTAGCAAAACCATTAACCCTGAAGTCATCCCCTCTTTTACGAGTTCTCTGCTGGAGTTATGCTACGAAATCACGGCCTTCGGCCGTGAATTGCACGCCTTGAAGCAAAGCTACCGCGAAGTTATTCTGAACGAAGAACTGCATATCACCTTCGACTACGTGCATGAATTTATCAGTTTGAACATCCATGATTACTTCAGCGCTCTACTCTACCGGCTGCGCCTGTTTCATATTCCGGAATTCGAGCCCATCGACCATCAGGTCCAACAGATCCTGCTCAGAGAACAGCGCTATCGGCAAGCGCTATTTGGCGAGAACCCGCCTTCCTCTTCCGATCCCCAACACAATGAGTATATCCTCTATAGAAAAGGGCTGCTGAATAAATTCGTCATAGACCCCCTGCTGCTAAAAATCAGCCGCGAAGCCACTCAGCAGCGCTATCGCACAATAATCGGAGCTATCCCGGCAGGCGTTGCCATGTTGATATATATGAGTGTGCTCTTCTTTTGGCAGGGATCTTCCAGCCAAGGCAATTTTCTGCTGGTAAATTCACAGGCTTTCATCCTGCTGACAGTGGTGGTCTATATGCTCAAAGACCGCATAAAAGAAGAGCTCAAATTCCTCTCCTACCAGAAAGCTTCTAAATGGTTTTCTGACTTCCAAACCGATATATTTTCTCAGGAAGACGCCATTCTCGGAAATCTCAAAGAATCCTTTTACTTCATCGAAGAGGAAAAGCTGCCTGCAGAAATCATGGATATCCGCAACCGCCAATTTCATAAAATTCTGGAGGAAATCAAGCGACCGGAAAAAGTGATCTACTACAAAAAAAATGTCAATATCAAGAAAAAACCCAAAACTCTCGAATCCCGCTTCTATGGACTGAATATCATCTTCCGCCTCGATATTCACCATTTTTTGGCCAAATGCGAAAATCCCTACCACACCTACCTCGATTTACACCCAGAATCCTCGAAGCTGACCAAAATCCAGCTTCCGCGCGTCTACCATATCAACATCATCATAAAAAATACCAAGTCCCTGCCGGAGGGGCGCATAGATGTCGAATGGAATAAATTCCGCCTGATCGTGGATAAAAACGGCATCAAACGCATCGAACAGGTATAACTCGGAATAACAAGCCTTACTGCATAACACGTATTAACGCTTCGCTTGTTATTCACTCAAAAATTTGAAATATCCCAAAATATTGGTTTCTGAATTAAAAAATATAGTATAATGAGGTGGTTAATATGTTTTACATGAGCGAATAGATGCAAAGTTTTGGATTTAGTTAAATTTTTAATATCAAGGAGGGTGTTATGAATCCATTAGCCAGAATAGGCAATGCTATACAGCAGGGATTTAGCAACGTCAGAGCAAAATTTAAGCAATCCATAGGTGATACATTTAAAAGAGATAATATCAAGGCTTCGGTAGCAAAAACATCCCAAAAATGGAAAGATAATATAGTCGCAGCACCCGTAGATAAAAAAGTCACTAACATTAAGGTTAGTAGCAAGAATCAAAAGCAAAAATCCACCCAGGCAAAAGTCGAAAAAGTCAATCCTAATGGTCAAAAGGAAAAACCTGCATCCACTTCTGAAAAACTGAAAGTTCTATCAAACAAATTGAAAGATAAAGGTTTAGATAAAGAAGGGATATTTCGAAAAGAGGGCAATAAAACACAAATTGCTGAACTTGTGAAAAATATTGAGACTAACACACCAATAAATTATGAGAATATGGATATTCATGTCATTGCATGTGCCTACAAACAGATACTGGGTAAACAACCACTCTTTCAAGCTCATGATAAAGCCCAACTTTTAAAATTATATGAGTCGGTTGATAAATTGGATGATGATACAAAGAAAGAAAAGGTTGTAAAATTTTTTATAGATTGGGAATACGATCAGGAAACAAAGGCGATAATGCAGGATTTGCTCATATTAGTGGGTCAAGTTGTCGAAAAAGCAGGAACTAATAAGATGGGAGAACTGCAACTAGCTACCGTATTCAGCCCTAGATGTGTACAAGAAAGTAATGATCTAAATGTCAACATGGCTGAAAATCCTAAAATTCAAGAGATTATTCTAATTCTCTTCGAAAATCGAGACGCCATCCTGAAGGCTTTCAATTCCGATTCAGCCGCGACTACCCCCACTTCTTCCCGCTCAACTGCAGACAAATCAGACTCGCATAAGGACATATCAGGTGAGGAGTCTAGCGATCCGCGCGTCGAAAGCAGCCAAGACGACCTCAAAGAAACAGCTTGAATAGGGACTATTTTTGAATATAACCTCCTGACGGATGTCAATGAGGGCGATAAAACGATCCCAACTTCAAATGTCAACATCCTGCCGGCGAAGCCGATCCTGCCTATCCCTGTTCTTGTTATGTTTTAAACGAATGAACAGGATCGGCTTCGCCGGCAGGATGAACAAGTTGGATTTTAAATATTACGATGTGAATGCTTATCTCCACTGTATATTCCAGGAGCATGCTTCAGGTCGTAGGGTTGGTACGTAATAGCCCAGGGCATAGCCCTGGGAGCGAAATCGATAATGGATGCAGCCTGTAAGGCTGCATCCTAATATCATGACACAACCCTTGTAGACGGATCTTAAGAGGTAAAGGCTGAGGGGGTTATTTTTTTCGCGAATAGGCGAGAATAAGAGCCTTGGCGACATTCGAAATGGCCGCATCCGGTTCATTCTTCAAAATATTGGCCAATTTCAAGCCTTCCTCGATTTTGCCCACCATAAACAAAGCTTTAGTGACATTCAGCAGCGTGGGAGTATGGTCGGCTTCCAATTTCAAAGCTTTGTCGAAACTCTTCAAGGCTTTCACCGGATTGTTCATTTGCAAGTACAAAGCTCCTAATGTCTGCGCGTCATAGGCATTGTCGGGGTTCATGACCGTCAGAGCTTCAAAAATAGGCAAAGCAATGTCGTATTTACCCTGCCGAATATAGGCATAGGCGGTAAAGCGCAGATCTTCCAGCTGGTCTTCTGTCCAGCCCAGTTCTTTTTTCCAGTCGATGCGACCCATTTTTATCCTTGGAGAAATTGTCCGATGCGTCCTATAATGAAACCAACCCAGCCGTTGAGCTTATCGACTGTTTTTAAGCAGCCGAGTACAGCTTGCTTCTCGCTTTCCTCTTCAGGACTGCGGCACTCTATCGAGGCTATCTTCTCTTCAAATTCATCCTGCTCTTTTGAAGAGCCTAAGCTAGGGGCTACACGGTGGAAGGCAAAAGGAGAACGCCGCAGATTGCGGTAATTGATGGGAGGATAGAAATAAGCCCAAGG
>CAYMKI010000023.1:10823-21453 GCA_964390695.1 uncultured bacterium | reverse complement strand
AAAATAAGCAGCGACACCCAGTAAAATGTCGATTTCGCTCATTTTGGGATAGAGATCGACGAGCATGGTCTGCGGAGGAATGCTTCCGGCTTTGTCTAATTGGAATTGCGAGACCGTCTGTTCGATCATTTTTGTGCGGATAGCGTATAAGTTATATACACTTAAATCAAACTGGTCTATGGTAACTGCAGGCATAAGCACCTCTTATTGCTCTTTCTATCTCATTATATTTTAACAATTTTTATTTATTTGGTAAATAGTATGTCGAATTCATTCCACATTTCGGTGCTCCCCAGGGAAATCGAAGATATTTTCAAAGGGTGTACATTAAAAACTTTTGTGGACTGCACTTTAGGTGCCGGCGGACACTCCGAGGCTATTCTGCGCGCGCATCCCGAAATAGATTTGCTGGTGGGCATCGACCAAGATCCGGTGGCTATGAATATAGCCAAATCGCGCCTGGATGCTTGGAAAAATAAAATAGCTTTTATGGACGGAAATTTCATCCAGTTCTCCGATTTTTTGGGGCGCTTGAAAATCGCACAAGTAGACGGGATACTCATGGACCTGGGCATTTCTTCCATGCAATTGGATATGCCGGAAAAAGGATTCAGTTTTATGCACGAGGGGCCATTGGATATGCGCATGAATCCTAATCAGCCTTTGACGGCGGCCGAAATTGTCAATACCTGGAGCGAAGGGGATTTGGCGCGCATCTTCCGCGATTATGGCGAAGAAAAACAGTGGCGCCTCGCCGCACGCGTGGTGGTAGAAGCCCGCCAAAAAGCGCCGCTGCTGACCACGGTGGATCTCAACAACGCCCTTTATCCGGCCCTGAATAAGAAAGCTAAGAAGGGCATCCATCCCTTGACTCTCGTCTTCCAGGGCTTGAGAATCGCGGTAAATTCCGAGCTGGAGGTTTTGCAGGATTTGCTGCCGCGGGCCATCGAACGCCTGCGTCCGGGAGGGCGGATCGCGGTGATTAGCTTTCATAGTTTGGAAGACCGCATCGTCAAAAACATCCTGCGCTACGAAGCTGACGACAAGGAAGATACCCGCGGTCTCGGGGGTGGATTATTCATCAGTAAAACGCCTACCCTCAAAATACTGACTAAAAAACCCATTACGCCTTCTGAGGAGGAGGTCGCCAGCAACCCTCGCTCCCGCAGTGCTAAATTGCGCGGAGCTGAAAAACTATGAATTCCAAATCCCTGCAGCCGCTCGCCTATAGCCTACCTTTGAGAATTTTTTGGTGTATCTTGGCGGCAGGGATCACTTTATTTGCCATCATTGAAAAGCAAAATGAATTGGTGGCTATCCGCCTGGAGATTCCGGTGTTGGAAAAGGAATTGCGTTTGATCGAAGAAGAGAACACGCGCCTGAAATACGAAATTGAACGTTTTGAAAGCCCCATCCACCTGATGGAGCTGGCCAAAAAATCGGAATTCAGCCATCTTAAATTTCCACACAACAGCGAAGTGCTGTTGCTGCCTAAACCGCCGCCTTTGCTGCTTCCGGAGGAAATGCCTTAAATGCCAACGGCTCCCAAAACGCGTCTTTTTATCCTGGCGATCTTCCTCTTTGCTTTATTTGCCATCCTCATCGCGCAGTTTTACTATATCCAGATCATCGAAGGCGAAAAATGGGCCAAACAAGCCGATAAACAACACTATTTCATCATCAAAGAGCCCTTCCACCGCGGCTCTTTTTATTCGAATACTTCCATAAAACATAACCACCCCGAAATTCCTCAAAAATTGGTGGTGGATATAGAGATGTTCCATCTGTTTGTGGACCCTCAATCTATCCCCGACCAGCGAAAACCCGCCCTAAGCAAAACGCTGATCGACCTCTTGCAAATTCCGCCCGAAGAACACAAAAAATTCCGCGCACAGCTGTATAAAAAAAGCCGCAGCCGCCGCCTGGCGCAATGGCTGGACAAAGACAAGAAGGAAGCCATACTGGAAGCCTGGCAGCCTTTCGCACGCCAGCACAAAATCCCCTCGAATGCCCTCTACTTTACAGCAGACTATAAACGCTCCTATCCCTTCGGAAAGCTGCTGGGACCGGTTTTACATACTGTCCAAGATATCAAAGACGAAAAAACACAGCAAGCTATCCCTACCGGAGGACTCGAATTTCAATTCAACTCGGTACTGAAAGGCAAACAGGGAACCCGCCGCCTGATGCGCTCGCCCAGAAATGCACTGGAAACCGGCGAAGTGATCGCCGAACCGGAAAACGGTGCAGATATCTACCTGACCGTCAACCACTTCCTACAAGCTATCGCCGAAGAAGAGATTGAAAAAGGGGTAAAACACTGCAAGGCCAAGTCCGGATGGGCACTCATGATGGATCCTTACAGCGGCGAAATCCTGGCACTTGCCCAATACCCCTTTTTCTATCCTTCCGAATACCAAGAGTACTTCAACGATCCCTTAAAAATTGAATACACGCGCGTCAAAGCGATCTTAGATGTCAACGAGCCAGGGTCAGTGATGAAGCCCTTTACGGTGGCTTTAGCCCTGAAGGCGAATAAAATTTTGGCTGCCAAAGGAGACAAGCCGATATTCCATCCCGAAGATAAAATGCCCACCTCAGACAGCCATTTTCCCGGCAGGAAGAACCTGCGCGATACCCATTTTCACGCCTTCTTGAATATGAATATGGCCATCCAAAAGTCTTCCAATATCTATGTGGCGAGGTTGGTGGAAAAAATCGTCGAGAAGCTAGGGGCTCCATGGTATAAAGAAGAACTGCACCACACCTTGGGGTTCGGAGAAAAAACCGGCATAGAATTGCCGGGCGAAAGCCAGGGCATGGTGCCTACCCCTGGAAAAAAACATCCTAATGGCGCATTAGAGTGGTCTGTGCCTACACCCTATTCCCTTGCTATGGGACACAATATCTCCACCACGGCCCTGCAGCTAGCCCGCGCTTATGCCCTGCTGGCTAATGGCGGCTACTTGGTCCAGCCGACGCTCATCCGAAAAATCGTTAAAACCCGTGCCGACGGCACTCAGCAGGTGTTGCTCGACAACACTTCCGAGGATAGAAAAAAGCTCTTCCCCAAAGTGCTGGACGCGGATATCGTCGATCAGGTGGCCAAAGCCATAAAATACAGCACCAAGCCCGGGGGGACTTGCCGCCGTGCCGAAATATGGGGGTATTCCGAAGGGGGCAAATCCGGTACGGCGCAAAAAATGTCCGAGGGCACCTACTCCCAAACCGCTTACTGCTCTTCCTTTGTGGGGATCGCACCTATGTCCCACCCCTGCTTTGTGATGGTGGTCACCATGGACGAACCCGAATACGGATACTTTCCCGGCATAGGCAAACTCCACCATGGCGGCACCTGCGCGGCGCCGGTATTCAGAGAAATCGCCAAGCGCTCCTTGGATTATTTGGGTGTGGATAGCGACGACCCATGCGGTTATCCCGTCGGAGATCCCCGGCATGATCCCTTGAAGGCTGATTGGGTGCCCGAAATGAGAAAGTTGCAAGAAATATATGAAAAATGGAATAACAATAAAGACAAAGAATAATCTCGACTTTGCAATATTTTTGGACGAGCCTGCTGAGAGAGGCAAAATCCCTTTAGCAGGATGAAGCTTCTCTCTGCAGAGGAGTTCAAAATTTTGCAAAGTCGAGATAATACCCCATATAATAAAAAAATATGAAGATAAAAAAATTGTTGAAAGAAATCCCCAATGCTACCTTTAAGGGGTCTAAGGATGTTGAAATTACCGGCATCTGCGCCAATTCCAAAATCATAGTTCCGGGCAACCTCTTCATCGCTAAAAAAGGCCGGATAGACGATGGTTCTAAATATATCCCCGAAGCTGTCTCTGGCGGCGCTGCGGCGATTTTGACAGATGTCTATGATCCTTCCTACAAGCATATTGCTCAGATCATACATCCAGATGTTGCGGCTATAGAAGCCTCTGTGGCTGCAGCCTATTACCAACACCCTTCAGATGAACTATTTTTAGTGGGCATCACCGGGACGAATGGCAAAACGACCACCTCGTTTTTGGTGAAATATATTTTGGATGCCTTGAACTCTCCCTGCGGGTTGATCGGTACCATAGAGTACATTATAGGACAACACCGCTATCAGGCTACGCGTACCACGCCTGACGTGACTTCCAATCACAAGATGCTACGAGAAATGGTGCGTCAAGGCTGCCGCTCTGCGGTCATGGAGGTGACTTCCCACGCCCTGGATCAAGGACGCGTACAAAATATCGATTTCAATGTGGGAGTGTACACGCACTTATCTCTAGATCATCTAGATTATCATCATACTATGGACAACTACTGCGCCGCCAAAAATCGGCTGTTCGCTTCCCTCGACCCAAAACATAAGAAACACATACTGCCAAACCCTCATGTGGCGGTCATCAATGCCGACTGCCCTTGGCACGAGAAGGTCACTGCAGGGTGCCAAGCTGAACAGCTGACCTATGGAGTTTTCAAAGAAGCGGATTTAAGAGCTACCGACATTGAACTCTTGGATGCTAAAACGCATTTCAACGTTCACTATCAAGGTACATCAAGGGCTTTGATCTGGCCTTTGATCGGTCGCTTCAACGTTTACAATTGCCTAGCGGCCATCGGCGTAGGTCTGGCATACGGTGCTTCCTTAGATCGAATCATAGACATCCTGCGCACTCCCCCCACAGTCAGAGGGCGTTTGCAACCGGTGCCGAATGCCTTGGACTTGAAAATTTTCGTGGATTTCGCCCACACGGATGATGCCTTGGTCAACGTCTTGGAATGCTTGCGAGAATTAAAACAAGGTAAAATCATCACCATCTTCGGCTGCGGAGGCGATCGGGACCGGTCGAAACGCGCCAAGATGGCACAAGCTGTAGAAGAACATGCTGATTTTGCCATTGTCACCTCTGATAATCCCCGCTCGGAAGATCCTGCAGAAATTGCGCGCGAGATAGTACAGGGATTTAAATCCTCCCAGAGTTACTGCATAGAGCTGGATCGTCGAGAAGCCATCAAAAAGGGTATAGAAATGGCTTCGGCCGAAGATATCCTTCTGATCGCCGGCAAGGGGCACGAAACCTATCAGATATTTGCTCACAAAACTATTGAATTCGATGATGCCAAAGTGGCGGCGCACATCTGTGATCAGCTCAAAGCCACAGTGGAGGTATGATGTCTTGGCGACAGTGGCTTCCCATAGGGATGCTTATCTTCCTATTACAAGCCTGTACACCCCAAGTATCGCAAGAGGATGGCGTGACGCCCTCTCTAAAACCCTCTCCGGAATATGCAGCAAAAGATAGGTCGGCAGAAAAGTACGGCCTCATCGTGATCGATCCGGGTCATGGCGGCGAAGACTACGGCGCTCACTCAGTGACCAAGCCCTATTACCACGAGAAAAATCTAAACCTCTCTCTGGCTAGGATGTTGAAAAATATTTTAGATAGCCAAGGCTTTCGTACTTGTTTGACGCGCAAAGGCGATCACTTCGTATCGCTGGATAAACGCGCGGAGTATGCCAATCATGCCGCAGCTTCTTTGTTTGTGAGTGTGCATTTTAATTCGGCTCCCAGCGCCGAAGCTTCAGGCATAGAGGTATATTACTATCGCTCCGAAACGCATCAGGTTAGATCAAAATCCTCCCTACAATGCGCACAAGCTATATTAGATGAAGTCATCAAAGTCTCACAGGCAAAATCTAGAGGCACCAAGCATGGCGACTTTGCCGTCATCCGCAAAACGCATATGCCTGCAGTCTTAGTGGAAGCGGGCTTTTTGACCAATGTACCCGAAATGGAAAACATCAAAGACCCCACCTACCTAAAGAAATTGGCATGGGGAATCTCACAGGGAATAAAACGCTATCTAGAAATGAAAGGTTAGTTTTATAAAAAAAAAATCGTCCTCGGCGCGAATCGAACGCGCGACCTGTTGCTTAGGAGGCAACCGCTCTATCCCCTGAGCTACGAGAACTTATGATCAATCATATTAGCCCAGAATATATTTATTTTTCAAGAGATATACTTCAGTCAAAACCCCTTTGCAAAGATTTTGGCTAGCGGGCTGCCAGGATATTCTTTTTGTTTGTCAGGTTTATAGGGCAAGACCTGCTGCGTGAACAACTGTTCCATGCGGTCAGCTCCTTTTTGCTCTATCCAGGCTTTTAAATACTTCATCTCCTCTTTGCTATATAAGCTCTCGCCGTTGAAGAATTTGGCTTGGACGATCTTTTTCAAGACCGCTGGATCTATCACCTGCTGTTTTCCATTTGCAATGGCTTCGTTGTTGCTCTGAAGGACCTTCAGGGTCTTATGGTACAAGGTCACCTCCATCTCCTGCTTTTCCACAGCTTCGCGCGGCTTTTCCGAAAGTTGTTGGAAGAAAAAGCCGGCATCGGCTTGGTTGATCAATCTCACTTGTACCTCTCCAGTATTTACATTGCGGCAGATCAGTATGTTATTGACGGCAAGTTGTCCGTTCCTAAAGGGATGCGATCGCACGGTGATAATATCGCTTTCTTTCAGAGTATTGCTGATAATCGGTAAAAAGTTATAGCTGACCTCAATATCAAAAACGTCCGCATAGGCTTTCAAATGGTCTTCGTGGGCAAAAATATCCGCTAGGGCTAGAAATGGGGCTTGGCTGCTTGACTTAGGCTTTAAGGCTCTAGTACTCATATCGTACAAGGGCAACTGTTCTTTTGTACACTGCAGCAAATCTTCGACCTTCATCACCCGATAAAAGGCGCTGGAATAGGTTTTTTGCCGTGAATCAAAATTCCAATGTATCGGCCCTCTTTCGGTTTCTTTTTCCATATCGCTCAGCAATTCCTTGTTGACCAGCGCCATGCGTTCCTGCTGCGATTGCTGCTGGCTCTGCTGCTCTACCAGTTGGTTGGCTGCTTGTGGAGCTGCCGAAGAGATTTTTTCGGGCAATAGCTTTAAATCGATGCATGACCACAGTTCGGCTTTCAAGGTATCTAAGGTTAGGCCTTCAGGGCATAAAACAGTATCGGCTAGAAACTCCTTCATCTTTTCTGCTGCTTGATCAATGACTTCGGTAAAAAATCGTTCGTTTGGCGACTTGTTTTTGTCGGTATCGCCAAGGATAGTTTGCTTACTGCTGCCTAGCTCATCATAAGGGGCATCCCTGACGGCATCGCCGATCAAATGGCGGATCTTGTCGGCTTTTTCCCTGATGACCGCGGGCGGTATTTGGGTGTTCAGCTGTAAGCTGCGCAGATGCTGGTTGAGCACTTCTTTGATTTTTCCCAAAGCAGCCATGATGAGCTGATCATCTAATTCACGGTCTTGATTATTCTGAGCAGCTTTCAAGAGGTGCATGGTGCCTATGGTCTCATCCAAGGGAAACCGCAGGTCTTTTTTGATGTAGTCATCGGTTTCTTTGGAAAGGATAAACTCTACACGCTTACCTTGAGCGGCTTTTCGGTCCCTCATATAGCCTTGTTCTAAGTCGCGCATTTTGGTGTTTTTACCGAAGGACAGCAGCGACTTGCCGGCAATGGAGAAATCTTGCCCCGTGGTGTGCCACTGGTCATAGAAAATATACAGGTTTTTGGTGTCCTGTCCGCTTTCGAACGGAATAAGCTCTTTTTTGCCTCTTTCCAATACACAAGGGCGATTGTCTTTAAAAAATAATACACCACGTATAGTCTCGGGTAGGGTGTCTAAAATGCCCTCAGCAACGGTTCTGTTATCATAGCCATTGAACATCGCCCCTACGTCTATGAAAGCATGGTATTTATCCTTGGCATGCAATCGGGCGATATCCTGCATGATGGCTTTGAAGTCCGAGGTCTTCAAGCTGTGGACGATCTGGCTGTTCTTCCAGATGATCCCTTCGGTTTTTCCAGCCGATTGCATATCCCGCAGAGTGTCAAGACCTTGAGGATATGTTTTATAGTTCCAGGGAGTACCGGTAAAACCTTGTGTTTCCTTAAACATCTTGCCTAAGGCATATGGGGTGCTGGCGAGCTTGCGATGGTGCATCGTCACTGCCGGGAATACATACTTTTTGGCGAAGCCATAAATATCGGGGGGCTGCTTCTTGTACATCCGGGCTAGCTTAGAAATATCATCATCATTCGTCCTCAAGAAGGGTATCAATACTTCCGACGGAGTGCCGCGTCCGCACAATTCACAAAATGCCTTAAAGGCCTCCGTTTGTTCCAGAGGCAGGGTAGGATCGGTGTTCTGTTCCCTCACAGCTTGGTTTTGCATCTCCTGCACCAGGCGCCTTAGGAGCGCAGGGCTGACCCCCTCGCTCTTTAAGGTTTGCATGGCATAGTCCAGCAAAGCATAAGGGAAGCTGAATTCAGCCGTGGGGCTGGGAACACCGCTAGCGACATAGGGCACAGGTAAGATTTTGTTGGGAAGGTCGCTATAGCCATAATGTTCGCCGCATCGCCTATCCAAGACAATCGGCAGCAATTCTTTGAATTCATAATACACAATCGCCAAGCGGTCGCGTTCTTTTTCCGACAAGGTGGCGACATACTCTGCTCCTGCTTTGCCTTCTTTTAGATAATCTAGGATAAGTTCAGGATCTCTAGCGGGCATTTCTTTCACAACGTAAGCTTCTATAAAGGCTTTGATCATTAGCGGTTTCTTGGCGTTGTATTCGTCAAGAGTAAAGGGCTCCAACTGGCGCAAATGCGCTTCAAGGCTTCTATACAGCTCAGCCACCACATTAGCATGGTCGGCTTCGATAGGCTCGGCCTGGCCCAATGAGTAGACGACCTCGTAACGGCAATTCAGCAAGAGATCGGCTTCGTCCAACGTGGCTTTAGCTTGCGTTTTCAGCAGATTCATGATCTCTCGCATGACATCCAGACGCGCAGCCAAGGCCGCATCTTCCTTATCTCTAGAGAGATAGCTGTCCCATAATTCAGAAAAAGCTAACGAAAGGCTATGTAAGCTTTTGTCAGTCACCACCATGAAATGCCGCTGCCGGATGATCTGCTGACAGTCATCGCGGATTTTCTGCAAGGCTTCCAGAGAGGTATCGCTGCTTCGCGAAAACTGAAGGGTATGTGCCACCTGCGCAAAATTCTCTCCGGATTTGATCTGCATGGCTTGAGCCACGGTGTCATATTGCGATGAATGCACCACGATCAAAGACAAGTGCTCACCATCGGCTTTGCTTAAGGCTATTAAGGGCAAGTAGACCTTGGTTTTTCCTGAACCCATGACTTTTTCCACAATGATATTCGGGTTTTCGCCAGGTTCCGGCCGCAGCATCCTTTTTAGGTCTTTGACCTGCCAGTCATGCAAACCGATGTCTTCCAGTACTTCAAAGACCAGCAATTCAGGGTGCTTATGCGCTTCATACGGAGGGATACGCGAGAGCTCCTGCCAGCATCTTTCCGACGTCCTATTATAGGTATCGGTATCTCGGATATCGACTTTTTCTAATTCTTGGATGGCTGCGAGGGCTCTATTCAATTGCTGTTGGCGGGCTTTAGCTTCAAGATACAAGAGGCTTCTTTCCATAAGCTCTTTTTCTCGAAGGGTCAGTTGCGGATTTTTGCCTGCCAGGCTAAAATAGGAGGCCCTGGCAGTAAATATCAGCAGGTCTCGCAAGTTCACGGCTTGACGCACATGTCCCGTCTTCTCCAACTCAAAGAGGAGGGCGTCCTGCTCTTCAGCAGGCATCGCATTGGCGAAGTTGAGCAGCTGCTGTTCAGCTACATTTAGTGCTTTGCCCATCTCGGCCTGCTCCACTAACAGCAACGTCTTGGCCTTATCCAGCATCTCGGGCTTAAGCTTATGCCATTTTAGAGTGTGTACTTCCTGGCTCCAGTAAGACTGGATATGCTGTGCTCGCTCTGCGGCTTCTTTAGAAGTGGATGCATCAGGCCCTTGAATCGCCTGCTTCAAAGCCTGAATTTCCCTAGCTTCCAGCCAGAGGCCGCCATTATCAATGGATTCGAAAAATCGACTTTCCTGCGATGCCTTCAACATTTTTTTACGAGGATTGAGCTCGCTGAGTTCAATGCCTGCGGCAGCTTGGGTCCGAGGCCAGATTTTTTGGGTTTCCTCTAAACGCGGGAAGGTTTTGGATGTTCCGATTACAAATATGGGATCTTCTGCGATATATGCTTTTTGAATATACAGATCTTTTTCGATCTGCGAGGCCTTCGTCAGTAAGCTGGTAAATGCCTGTGCATCCTTCTTTTGCAGGATTGTACGCAGCTCTTCCTGAGAAGGTGGAAATTTCTCCGTCTTATGGTCGTCGGGATGTTGATGCGCATAGGCGGCTGCGCGCAAGAAGGTCACTAGATCTTGAGGTACCTTTTCATCTTGGGTGGCTCCGCATAGGTGCAACTCGAGCTCGACGGGGTCTTTCAATGCCAGAGCATAGAGCCGGTTGAATTGGTTAAGAAACTGAGCTTGCGGTCTTGTCAACAAGTTATTCGGTTCATATTTTGACAGAGCGTCATTTATCATCGTAGGAGTGGTGCTCACTTTCGCTCCCGTGGGCTTCGTTACAGAGGGTTTTTCCACGCTGCCTTCCTCCATGATGAATCTGGTTTTCGTGCAATTGTTAAGCTTGGATTTCAGGCGTGAGATTTCAGGGGATGATCGCTCATCACTTTCTTCTATATCCT
>CAYMKI010000023.1:0-10723 GCA_964390695.1 uncultured bacterium | reverse complement strand
GCACGTTGTTTGGCAATAGGCTTTGATACTTTATCAAGATCATAAGCAATAGAAGGTGTTTGGCTATCATTGAGGACGATGATCTCGCTTTCGGTGCTAAAACTGCCGGTTTGTTTGGGGTGGATTTCGCCGAAAGGCAAAATCAGCTTGCGCTTGCCTTCTTTGTTTTCAAGTACAATAGCTCCTTTTACGGGTTCTATGCCTCTATAACGTTGATTAGGTGATACATAATATCCAGGATATTCACGGCTATAGGCCATCCAAACGGTTCCCTCTAACTGCATTTCAAAAGATAGGACCATCGAGGGCAGTTCCAGCGTTTTTAGATTGGGCAGTTCGAGGTCTTGATTGAGCTGTGGATGCCTGACTTTTAATATTTTAGCATCTTTCCACAGCATGCCTTGACCAAATAATTGGGACACGAGCGGATTTTTTCCACTATGGACATCCACCAGCAGCCAAGGCGGGTCTTGCACATTTTCTTTGTGTATAACCCCAAGGACTGTCTCACCGTATTTATCCAGTGTGGTATAGATCTGCTGTAATATCTCCATCAAACGCGATTCAGGTTGGGCCGCCATAAACTTTTCGATCCACGCATCTTTATTTTCCTGTGTTTTTAATATATCGCTAAGATTGGCAAAAAAATCTTTAGTAGCTGCTTGTTTAACATGTTGTTGCTCTGTTTTAATTTCTTTCATCTGTTCAATCGTCAGCTGTCCAAAAGAGCGTGCCAAATATTGGAATTTCTCCAAGATTTTGTTTCTCATTTTTTCCATGTCCTCGCCTGGGGAATTTTTCTTACGCACCAAGAATTCATAGAGCTGTGTTTGCTCTTCCAGAGTCAAATCGGGAGCTTGGACGCCTTTCATCACCGGAATAGTGTGTGTGACTGTAAAATGGCTGTCTCTGACCACAATCTTCATAGGTTGCTGAGGATCTAGGGTTACCCACACAGATGATTGATCGCAGAGTTTTAAAAAGTCTGCGGGCAAGGAATAAATATACGTGCCTAATTCTCTTATATTGCGCAAGACATACCACTGCCCGTCTTCATGTTTTTGGCGTATAGTTTTAACGGGGTTGATCCCCTCGATTCCTTGCGTTTGGACCTGGCTAAGAAAACCCCTCTCATCCGTGAAGGCATAAGTATTCCACTCCAACTGGCGGCAGACATAGTCTTTTTTAGAGAAAATGGCCTTGAATTTTTCATCTAAAAGAACAGATTGTGGGATAGGCTTGATCGGGCTATTCTTAATGTAGAGCCCTAGTGAATTTACCTGAATAGCATAGGTGCCATCCTGGCTAATGCACAAAGGATATTGTGAAACACAATCCCATGTCTGTTTCGAGGCGCGAGGATCAAATTCCAAAACAATTCTGTGGCAAATATCTGCACCTACAGGGCTTTTCAAGAGCTTTTCAATATCCCATTTTCTAGTCCATAATGCCCTTTGCATCTGATCGCGCAGGTGTTCAGTCTCTTTATGTTGTTTCAAGGCAAAAACTTCATCGTGGATGAGCGCTTTCAAAAGCAAAGTTGCATCGTCCTGCGTAAAATCGGCAGGCGGGTGGCTGAGGTAGCTGGCTGCTATCTGCTGGTAGATCAAGGTCTTCTCCTCACGGCTCCACTCCCTACTGCCCAACAGGGCCCCGCATTCTTTTCGGACGTCTTCAAAGATTTTGATGTGCTGGCTTAAAGCCTCAAAATTCCTGCCGATCTCTATAAAGAATAGGGCAGCTGCGATATTTTCCCTTTCCATAAAATGATGGTAACCGGACCGCACAAATTTGGCGATCACTTGACCGGCTCCAGGATGAATCTCGAGTAACTTCTCTACAAACCTTTGTTCGAAGAGCAAAAAGCGGCATAACATGCGTTTGTCGTGATCGGCAAGCTCCCCTATATGCTCGGAGAAATATGCGATGGTTTTGATAACCTGCTGCTCCAAAAAGGGATTTTGCTCGTTGTAATCTCCGCGAGTCAAGATGAGCTGCATATGCTTGTCCCACCTGTAGTCGTTTAACAAGACATCACTTTCTGAATCATAGATTTGCGCATTGACGTCGCGGCCATGACTTACTGAAAAGTCTTCATCGGAGAGCTCATTGAATTTCTTATAGATAAGTTGTTTCGGAAGCAATTGCCAGTTTCGTATATCTCGCACATCTTCTAAGATTTCTTCCGAAATAAAATCCCGTTTTTTTGACTTCAGCTGGTTAGGTTTTGATTTATACTTAAGTCTGTATGAGCCATTGGGCTCTTTGACGACTTCTGTGGCTATGCTGCCTGTTGCACTATATTTGAAGGCTTTATTTTGCATGAAAAAGTACATTATCTGCGCTTGGCGGCGCAGGGCACAAAAAGCCGGAGGCAATACTTTGCCGTACCAGTCAGATAACGCTAAAGCCATGCGTAGGTCTTGTTCATTTTCTAACTCTGGAAATTCCGGATGCACTTTCTTGAGTTTGTCTTTGAGAGTCGGGTCTTTTCTTTGAAGATTGTCGATGTAGAGCATGTCGGGATATACATAGGGGTATTCTGAGTTGTAATTGTACTTTTCTAAAGTGGAGCCGTCTTCATGTATGATCAATCTGTAACCTTTATTCGGTAAGGATTTGACGGTTTCTAAAATCCTACGTGAAAGCGCTCGTTCTTCAGGATTGAAAAGCACTATATCTTGAAAAAATTTAGCGCCTTCTTGTTCAAACGAATGTCCGAACTTGAGGTATTCGGTAAAATCCATCCCCATCTGAAGTGCAATATCCTTGCTTTCGGGATTTCTAAGCGCAAGCTGATAAACGAGCATCGAGAGATAGTGCGCATATGTGATATATTCGCGCATATTCTGAGGCTTCTTTTCCGCTGCTCGAATCACCTGCTCCGTCAGAAGAGTCAACTGTACGGTCAATGCGGATAACTGGCTTTCAGGGATTTGCTCCCAGACTTTTTCCCTGCCCGCTTGAGCTTGCATCTTGAAAAAAGTCTCCAAAATTCTTATTGCTTCTTCGGCATATTCCGTAGTCATACGAATTTGAAGAACTTTGACAAGAAAATCAACCTGTTTGAGCATTTTTTGAGGATCATCCAACCAATCAAAAGAAAATGGGTTTAGCGATGATCCTTTTGTTGGGAGTTTGGCGGATTCATCACTCATAGGCGGTTTTAATTCCTCTGAGTTAATGCTGAGATACCTGCGCTGATAGGGTTCGAGATCTTCGAATGCCAGCTGCTCCTCACCGATTTTTCCATAGAGATGCAGTCCTTCGGCGGCGTCTAATTCAGTTTGCAGTTCCTGCAGTGTGGCATAGATCTGACGTACTCGCTTGAGATCTATCCCTTGGTTTGCATGGCTTTCTAAAGCTGTCTGTGCGCAGGCTTTTATAGCTTGTTGCAGCATCTGCCTTGATTCAATGTTTGTTGAGAGGGTGTTTTTTACCGAATGATAATAAGCGCATAGGCTGTCTACAGAGATGTCTGTCAGGATAGTGTAGTATATCGGCAAGGGCAAATGCGTATGCAATACGGCACTCAAGGACGCCCAGGTGCACGTTCCGCTAAACTGCGGCGGCATGAACTTATCCCTATCCCCACTGACGGGAGCAGGCTCTCCTCCTAACCCTTTTAAGATCAAATTATAAATATCTTTAGGCCCATAATGTGTACTTCCGCCATTTTTACTGGGGTGATCGGATATGAGGAGCATTTCAAGCAAGGCTTGAGCAAACTTTGGCTGCAGCAATCTTTCCTTTTGCACGCCCGCTATCTCCACAAAGGGTTGATAAAAGGGGGCGCCGTTTTCTACCAATGAAGGATGAAACTCAGAGATCCCATCGCCAAGGTTATATATAAATACCCGATACGATTGATCGGCACACATTTCTATCCCCATCTCCATGGCATGCCCGCTATACCTGCCTGTCCAACCGATAGGTACCAGAGTTTTTTCGCCGGGATGCAGCGCCAGAATATTTGAGCTAAAGGCTTTTGAGAACTTTTCCAAATACTTGGGAAATTTCAGATAGCTATACTCTGATGAAATGTTCTCACTCAAGCCATCGCAGGCTAGGCATAGTTTGTCCGCATCCCGAAACATGCGAAGGAGGCCAGGAAAGGCTTCGATGCCGCTGTACTTCGCTTGCTTACTTTCTAAATATGCGTGAAGATACCCTATGACTTTGGACTGGACGTTGCCTTCTAATTCCTTCGAGCCTTTAATCATGCTTTCTAGCAGTATGGAAGCAAAGGTCCTTGGATCTATCTCCGGTCCCTGCTGAACCTTCAATAGAGAATCCTCTGGAGCAATAATAGCATCTTTGGGCAACTCCTGTTTGATCAGCACTTCCAGCTTGTCAAGGTGCGTAGTCCATGGCGGGGCTGTGGCCTGGGTAAATTGCTCGAGTGCTGCTCGCACGCCTCTGACCAATCCCTCCAGCTTTTTCTTTTCCTCTGGCGTAAGTGCTGTGTCTACATCTTCACTTTTGCAGCTGATCAGGGTCAAGTATAGCTGCATGTCGCGCAATTGGCGGCATTGCTGCTCTGGGGTTGTGAATTTATGTTGTGCTATGTCTTTAAGCCTCAGACTAATATCATCATCTGAACTCAAGATTTTATCCAACAATTTAAGGCTGTCTTCCTCTAGAATCTTCAGAGAGACTTTTTGTATGGTAGCATCTCGGCCTTTCCCCATTTTTTCCGATTGCATTAACAGTTCATGCAAACAAAGAATAATTTGTGCGTGTGATTTGGCGTTTTCTAGGTTTTGCTTTAAAACTTCAGTGGCTACTTCTCCAATTCTGGAGGATTTGATCTCTTTGATTTTATTTTCAAGTGTATTTAATTTAATTTCTTCTTGATATTTACTAAACCCTGGAGTATTTAAATTATTCATAATTCCACCTAAATAAAAAAATGCACTTTTTTGGGTCGTCACGCAAATAAGTACTTCACAGAACGAGGCAGTTGCTTTCTGTTCCTCCTAGCGGGAAATAACATGGATCATCGTTTTCTATTTCAAACGCAGAGTTACTGAGGTTCAGAGGTTTCAGTCAAATCCGACGGGTTTGACTGACAGTGCTAAAATTGTGCGCTTCGCGCACAATTTTATGTTTTGGCTTCTTGTCAAAGCCTTATTAATCATGCTGTTCGTTAACTCCGTGCCTCAGCGCCTCCGTGCTCTCTGTGTTGAACTTGAAGCAATATTATAGATATCAATCTTTTAGCCTTTATTCTCTGTCTTGTACTCATTGTTTAATAGTTACTTTTAATTTAAAAAATAATTTACCTGTATGCCTATAATTATATAATAATTAATATATTTATGTTATTTTAAATGGTTGTATTATGTATTGCCAAACTATATATCATTGTGATGTAGCATGTAACGTGTTGAACCACATAGTTTAATGAGTATACTAAATTTTAAAACATAAATAAAAATATTTTCATAGTATCTGTTTATGCCATCATGTATTATAGGTTTGCTGAATAGTCACTGTTTTATTCAGAAAATTAAACTTTACACAAAGGAATAGTCATGGATCCTACACAATGTGCTAATGGGTATATGTCACAAGTTGTGGAATCGAACTCTCAACTTACAGATACATTAGATACGAATAAAAATAATGAACGTCAGGAGAATGTCAACCGTTTAGGAATACAGACTTTAATGCTAAACGCAGCTCAAGGTTTTTCCGAAAGCCTATTTAGCATGGGCACTTCCATGCACAACCAAGTAAATAATTTGTATGAGGGCCTAGTTGGGGGTATTTTTGATCTTAATTCGAAAGTATATCAAGAAGCGATGGCTTTTGCCAGGTCAGAACTCAAATTGCATCCAGATGCTAAGCCGGAGGATATTCGCGGATTAAGCCCTGTCAATCCTGAAATCAGCCTGTTAATCTCCTTGTATTGGGATAAATATCGCGAAAAGTTTTCTGAAGCCATAAAAGCTAATCCGATTGATACTTGGAATCAAAAAGCCGTCCTAGATGCAGCTGATCGGCTGATGAAAATAGCTTACGCCATCAGCGTTTTGACCTTGGAAGACCTGCCTAGATTTATCGTACAAAAATCTTTTTGTACCTACGCAAGAGCTCTCACCCGCCAAGATTCTTATCAGTATCGCACTTTCTTTTATGTCACGCAAGTTTATCACTATCTGCGGAGTGCGTTGAATTCCCAGCAAAGTGGTGATGATGTCAAATATGTATACCCGGAACAAATACCCACAGAACATGCACAACAGTTCTATAAACCCGGCACGATCCAAAATACGTGGAACCTGCTGTATAACGACTATTGTAATAGGGTCAGAATGTATGTCAGCGAATCTAATTTAAGGCTGGCAGATACGCGACATGTCAGTTGGACGAGAAAAGATACTGGCGAGGCTTCTTTTAGGCCTATACCCGATACCTTACCCACCTAGCCTTGCCGCTTTAATCGCGCGCCATTTGCTGACCACTTGTGCCGCCATAGGGGCGGCTTCTTTGCCATACACTCCGAATTTAAGGTACACCACAACCACCAGTTCGGGATTTCCGGAGGCATCTTTGGCCACAAAGGTATGCTCGCTTTCAGGTGCAAAGGCTATGCCCCCAAACCATACATGTTTATACATATTGGTGCCATTCTCAAGGTCTAAGTCAATATGCTCCATCGATTCGGCGGTACTGGTCTTTCCTACCAAATCGTGTTTGAGGTCGATATAGTCGCTGATGGCCTCGGGGTAATCTCGATAAAAGCGCGAGAGGCTCGCTAGGCCATCCTTTTGCGTCCTGATAACAACCCTCCTCATGCCTTCCAATAGAATTCTTCGGATAACCTCTGGTAAAAAGACAACCTTTTGTACAGCCTTCGGGAAGGTGTACATATAAATGTCTTGCTGATCATCCAAACGCTGGACTTTTTTTGGAGCTGACTCGAGAGGGCGGTTTTCGAAACTCATGGGCTTGCCAACCAAGGATTTAATGATCTGGGGCTTCAATACTTCTCCCCCATTAGCTAAGGCCGAAAGCATGACCCCTGTCTGCAAGGGAGTCACGACGAGGCTATGCTGTCCAATGGCAAAGGCATATAAGCCGGTCTTATTAGTCAGCAAATCTTGAGGCAGCTTGCCTGCAATTTCTCCGGGCAGATCAATGCCTGTCCTCACACCAAAAGAAAATTGCTGCGAGGTTTGAATTAGCTCTTCCGGAGTTAAGTAATCGCCTGCAAGCAGCGAAAAATAGGGATTGCTGGAAGTGTCGATGGCTTTGATGATTTCGAGCTTTCCGATATGACTGGATCCACTGCGCGGCAGCCTGCCGCCTTTGTATTTTTTAGGTAAAGGTTGACCGTTCTCCAGATAACCTACGTAAGGTTCTTTGCCGATTTTAAACACCTGGTCGGTCATGCTCAAAGGATTCAAATTCGTATCGGTGGCTGTGCCGGGTGGCAAGCTGTCGTATTTCTTTTTCAAGGCAGCATAGGCCGGGATCAGCTTAAAAATTGAGCCTTGTTGCGCTGCCTGACGATACACTTGTGAGCGTCCATATCCATAGCCGTTGACTGGATAGAAGGCGGCGGCCAGATGCTTTTCATAGTGCTTGCCGTTATCTTTGCGCAGCATGCGGTATTGACCATAGAGAGGACGGTTCAATTGTGAGTACCCTCTCAGAGTTTTAAGATAATCAATGGCCGTGGGCGTATCTAAGCCTTCGACGGCTTTTTGCAGGGTGTGATAGGCTGCTATCCACGATGCCTGCGAATGGGCTCCGGAGGCTATTTCCGTATGAAGGCTTTGGAAATAGTCGCGATAAGGATTGAGGCTGGCATCGCCTTCATACTTCCCTCTTAGAAATAACAAAGCAATGGACAAGGCGTTCTCCTGCCAGAAGAGGTCAAATTGTCTATTTTCTTCCGCGTCAAGATAGTCTATATAGGGTTTAGCATAAAATTTTTGTTGTTTTTCTTCTTCCCGTTTTTGCTTCAAAAAATCTTTTTCATTCTGCTGCCTCCAGACCTTAAAGGAATGCTCATGGAAGATCTCACGCAAAACGGGTTTGATTTCAGCCATCAGCACCGTCTTGGCAGAACTGGCTTGGCGATACAAATGCAAGCTTTGCGATCCCACTTTTGAGAGCAATTCGGGGGAAAACAGGTCTTTGTTTACAGCCAATTGGCATAAATCGACTAAAAGAACTTTATTATAGCTGAGGGTGAGGGAATTAAAATAGACTTCTAATTTTTTGATCAGGGGCTGCAGCGCATGCTTATGCATTTGAAGCTTTTTTTCGATGGCTGACTTGGTTTCGGCTTTTAGCGCTTTCGAGCCTTTCGAAGTAGGCTGTTCTTCGTGGAAAATCACCGACAATAAATCGGATAGATTCGCATGCGCAGTGGTGGCAACCAGTTTTTCCACGGCGGCTTGTAAGTGGATAGCTTCTTGTACCGTTCCCATGAGCTTTAACTTTTGGATGACCTCATGCGAAGCCGGCAGGATGCGCTCTAGATAAAAGTCCCAGGTCAGCCACTTGCCTTCATCATAGAATGTTTGGTTTTCATCATTGTAAAATTCCCGCTCAAGAGGGCGTTTTTGGTCCCAGATCTCTGCGATATAGGATTCACTTTCAAACCATCGGCCTATGTTGGACAGGCGTTGCTTTTTTAATATAGGGTCTTGCGTGACCACAAAATCGTTGGGATCGAAGCGCGGATACGATGCCATGGCTAAGACCTCTCCCGTTTTGGGATCCATGGCTAACACCGCACCCCCTTTTATCCACGGCTGTCTTAAAGCCAAAAGGGCTTGTTTGACGGCATCTACGCCTTCGATCACCGACAGCCTTGCTTGGCGTATCCTTTCATTTTGAGCTAGCAGCTTTTCACAATATTCTTGCAGTTCTATCGAAAGGGTCAGAAGCAGCCTCTGTCCGGACAAAGGAGGGCGTGACCCCGGCAATTCCTTCAAATAGTTGCCTTTGGCGTCGGCATAGTAGTTTTTTTTGCCATGGCAGCCCCTCAGTTCTTGTTCAAAGCGCCCTTCTGTGCCGGATTTGCCGATATAGTCATTGATTCCGTAGGCAAATCCTTTGAGCTTTTTCAGGCGCTCCCGCGCCTGTTCTTCATTCTCGATGCCTATGGGGTAGTTTTCGACCAATCCCTCTTCGTTTTCTTTAAGGTAAGTTTTGAGGCAGCTGATTTCCTGCAGCACTTCCTCGTATTCTTCACGGTTGATCGCGCCCATGTAGCCTAAGATATCGCTGGCGGATCTCCCTTGTGGATATCGGCGCTTGGAGGCTATTTGGGTTTGCAGGCCTACCCAGTCTTTCTCCAGCATCTTTAATCGGTAGTATTGGCGTTCATCTAGATCTTCTTTGATTACAAAAGGTATGTTGTAATACAGGGCGGCTTTTGAATGGATCAGGTCTTCAATTCTTTCGGCCGAAAGGTCTAGTTCTTCCCCTAATATTTTGGAAAGCGAAGCGATGTATTCTTTGCGTTTATATTTTTTTACCTTTTTTCCGTTGGCATCGAATTCCCATTTTACCGAAGGGATTTGGCGCAGGTGCGAGTAGAGAATAGCTGCGTTGTACTTGATGGTATTGATGGCCAAGGGCATGTTGAAGCGGTCGCGGATGGTTCCGCGTTTGGAGGGAATCATGACGGTGCGGCGTTGCGGCTTTTGGGATTCTTCGACTTTCTTGTCGTATTGGATAAAAGCCAGGTGCCAGATTCTCAGCAGGATCAAGACGAACGCCATCAAGATCAAATTCAGCACCCTATTGGCTTTAAGGGATATATTTTGGTTGTAGCGCTCTCCGGACATGATGGGAAAAAAAATACCTTACCCTATACCTTATTCGAAGAGAGGAATTCCCGCTACCATTTTCGCAAAAATCCTTTCATGTATTTCGATGAGGGACATGAAAGGATCGCTATTGTGGTGAAAATAGACCTGTAGAAAGACATTTAGCTTATTTGGAAGACTTCAGTTGTTCAAGAGCTATTTGTGTGAGGCTTATTTTCTTCAAAAAGTTGGAGGTGTGTTGGCTGTGGTTGAGGAGCTTCTGTGCATCCTCTGGCGATAATGTTTGGGTGCCCACGCGTACCGGGCTTGCTTTGGCAGAAAGTTGTTTTTGGATAGCGTAGATTTTTTTATCCTCTAAGCGTTTGAAGCTGTAAATTATACATTCATAACTTATGAATAAACCTAAACTTGTTAAAGGTGCCATATTATATTTTCCTTAATAGATGTTTTTTATAATGGGTTTGGTGAATTTATCTTATTTTGGCATATATAGCAAGGGTTTTTATTGCACAATACTCAGATGGCATGAGCATGGATTTTAGGGCTATGCTCAAAATTTGACAAAGCAAGCGAAGGGAATTTATCGGCGAATTTTATCTGATGAAATAAAATGCGCGATGGGTTACACTTTACACTTAGTTTGACTATATAATTCCTGTGCCTAAATAGCTCAGTTGGTAGAGCAGCGCATTCGTAATGCGAAGGTCGTCGGTTCGACTCCGGCTTTGGGCAATCTTTACACATCAGTTTGAGCACGATTTAACTTGAATCAATACTGAGTTCAAATTAAAATATTGTTCAGCGGTGCAAAAACGGTGCAGTGAAAAACTAACTTACCAGCACCAACCAGCCGCTTAAACCATAAAATATGAAAGAGGTTTAAGATGGCATCCATCTATAAAAGAAAAGACGGCAGAGGTTGGCGA